>WQZL01000043.1 GCA_009780755.1 Promicromonosporaceae bacterium
AATCATGGTGCTGCTCACTGGTCGCCCCTACGTGCTGGGCTGGGCGCTGGAAGGCGATCAGGCCGGGCGTCCGGCAGCAGTGTTGCAGGCGTTCTTCCCCGGCGAGGGCGGCGGGCTTGCCCTGGCCGACGTCATCACCGGCAAGGTGAACCCTTCTGGTCGCCTGCCCGTCTCGCTGCCGCGCTCCTCTGGGTCGCAGCCGTTTAGTTACCTGCACCCGATCCTTGGCGGTAACTCCGATGTGACCAACACCCCGTCGGCACCATGCCGCCCGTTCGGCTTCGGGCTTTCGTACACGACGTTTGCGTACGACAACCTTGAGGTCTGCCGGGCGGTCACGGCTGGCAATTCCTTCCGCGCCTCGGTGACTGTCACCAACACCGGCGCGGTTGATGGCGTCGAGGTGACGCAGTTGTATGGCCGCGACCTGATCGGTTCGATCACCCGCCCCACCGTCCAGCTTCTCGGCTACCAGCGGGTGGCGCTAGCCGCCGGGGAGTCGCGTCACGTCACGTTCACCGTGCCTACCACACGGTTTGCCTTCAGCGACCGCCGCCTGGTCAAGATCGTCGAGCCGGGCGACGTCGAGGTTTGGGTGGGCGCCCACGCCCACGCCGTGGCACCATCGGTTGAGGGCGAGACCGACCGCCAATCGTCCATTAAGGCGCGCAGCAAGGGCGTCATCTTCGACGTGCCCGGCACCGCCACCCCTCGCGCCAAGATGGCGATCACCGGCCCGGTTCACGAGGTCACCAACGCCGACCCCCGCTGGGTAACCACCGACATCTCCTGACGCGCCACGCACCGCATCCCGCGCCGCCTCCCGTCGAGGTCGGTCATTTGCGTCGAGATCGGTAGCTCGAGTTACCGATCTCGACGCAAATGACCGACCTCGACAATGGGCACCTTGGGTGCGGTAGGTTGAGTGCATGTTTTTGGTGGCGGGTGGGTATGGACAGGTTGGCGGGTATGCGGTGCGGGAGCTGGCCGGGCGGCATCCGGGGCAAGTGATTGTTGCCGGGCGCAGCTTGGATAAGGCAACCAGGCTGGCCGCCGAGGTGGGGGCGGGCGTGCATGCGGTGACGCTCGATATTTATGATCCTGCGACCTGGGATGCGGCGATGGCCGATGCGCGCACTGTCGTGATGTGTCTAAACTCGGCAACCACCGACTTCGCCCAGCACTGCCTTCAGCGGGGCATCCACTACGTTGACATCTCCCCTTCCCAAGCCGTGATGCGGGGCATCGAACGGTTTGATGAGGTTGCCCAGCACGCGGGAGCGACGGCAGCTCTCGGTGTCGGCCTGGCCCCTGGCCTATCGAACCTGCTGGTCAAGCAGGTTTGCGAGCAGTTTGATGAGCCACCCCGTGTCCAGATCAACATGATGCTCGGGCTAGGAGAGGCGCACGGCACAGACGGGGTGCGCTGGTTCCTGGACAACATCTCTGACGACTTTCCCGTGCCCACCGCCGATGGCAAGCGGCTGGCGCGGCCCTTCGCCGGTCGTCGGGTAGCTAACTTTCCCGCGCCTTGGGGGCGGCGCAGCGTCTATCGATTCAACGTGGCCGATCAGTTCATCACCCCGAACACCCTGCCGGTAGCGGCAGCCGGATCGTATTTCTGCTACGACTCGCGGGCAGCGACACGGACGCTGGGTCTACTTAAGCGGCTCGGCGTCTTCCGAATGCTGCGCTCCGAGCGAATCTATCGGCTGGCTGTCCGCACGCTTGCCTCCTCGGTGGGCGGCGGCCTCGGCACTGACGCCTATGCCCTCCAGGTGGAAGCCACCGGCCTCCGCGGCGACGTCATGCAAACGACAAGCATCGGCGTGGCCGGAAATGACAACTCCCGGCTGACGGCCCAGATCGCCGCCGTTACCGCCGAGGCTCTAAATGCGGGCAAGCACCCAGCGGGTGTCCACTATCTGGAGCAACTAATCACCGTCGCCGATCTCCGCGCTCTAGGCGCCTGGCCCGTCTGACAGCGCGGCCAGAGGGCACAATTAGATCATGAGCGCAAATGAGGTTCCCCAGGAGGCAACTGGCCGCTGCTTTGGCGACGGCGATCCGCTATATGCCGCGTACCACGACACCGAATGGGGCGTGCCCGTGCATGGCGAGGCCGAGCTGCTGGAGCGGATCGCCCTCGAAGGCTTCCAGTCCGGCCTCTCCTGGCTAACCGTGCTGCGCAAGCGCGATGCCTTCCGCGAGGTGTTCTACGGCTTCGATCCGGCCCGCGTCGCCGCACTGACAGCAGCCGATGTGGAACGATTGCTGCAAGACGCCCGCATCATCCGTAATCGCGCCAAGATCGAGGCCACCATCGCAAACGGACAGGCCGTACTCGCGCTACACGCCGATGGCCGCACACTCGATGAGGTGTTTTGGAGTTTTGCCCCACCACCCCGCACGGCGCCGCTGGCCTCGTTCGAGGAGATGACGGCCACCTCCCCGGAGTCGATTGCAATGGCCAAGGCGCTTAAGAAGCTGGGTTTTCGCTTCTTCGGCCCTACTACCGCTTATGCCGCCATGCAAGCCTGTGGTCTGGTAGACGACCACCTTGCCACCTGCCCCGTGGTACTGGCACGCTAGACTAAGGCTTATCAAAACGATTCGACCCGATTCAGGCGTGCCCGCCGGCGTTCGCGAACAACTACAGCGCGTTCGCTGGTCACTTACCGTGATGTTCGGCATATTCGGCATCGCGCAGACTAGTTGGATGGGCCGCCTGCCCTCCATCCGCGCGGCCCTGGACATCTCTGATGGCAGCCTTGGCCTGATCTTGACGGTCGCCGCCGTCGGGGCGCTGGTCGGCGTCACTCTCGTCACTTCGGTAATCATGCGACTTGGCAGCGCCACCACGATGCGCATCTCCATGATTGGCTCGCTGCTCGGATTCACGGCGATGGGCATCGGCACCGCGCTAGGCTCCGTTTCCCTGTTCACCCTTGGCCTGATGACCAACACCTTGGTCACGCCGGGCACCAATGTGCCAATCAACCTTGAGGCGGCACGCGTCGAAAAACCGCTCGGCAAGGCGATTCTGCCGCAAGTACATGCTGCCTTTTCTGTCGGGGCGCTGATCGGCGCGGGCCTGGCCGCAGGCACCTCGGCGTTGAGCATCCATCCGGCCTGGCATGTGATCGGCGTGATTGCGCTGGTTACCGTTGGCCGCTTTTTCCTGATCGCCCCCGGCTGCGAATTACAGCTCGCGCCGACCCGCCAGGGCGGCGCCACGTCGATGACTCGGCAGCGCGGCGGGGTTGCCCGCGCCCTGGGGGAACGACGCACGGTACTGCTCGGCCTGGTCATCCTGGCCGCCACCATGTCCGAAGGCTCCGCCGCTAACTGGCTGAACATCGCCGTCACCGACTCCTTCCAGATACGGGAATTTATTGGCGCGATGGCCTATGGCACCTTCGTCGTCTCGATGTTGACGGTGCGCCTACTCGGCACGGGGCTGCTAAAAAGGTTTGGCCGAGTGGCGGTGCTGCGCCTTTCTGGCGTATCGGCCCTGGCCGGGCTGCTGCTGTTTGGCCTCGCCCCTAACCTGGCGCTGGCCTGGGTGGGCATTGTGTTCTGGGGAGCAGGCGCCGCGATGGCCTGGCCGATCGGCACCTCTGCCGCCGCCGACGATCCAAACCGTGCCGCCGCCCGCGTTTCCGTAGTCAACTCGTTCGCATCGATGGCCTCGATCATGTTCCCGCCGGTACTCGGTCTGCTGGCCGACACCTGGGGTATCCGCAATGCCCTGCTACTCATCACGGGCACGATGGTGTTGAGCATTGTTGTCGCCGGGCAGGCTCGCCCGGAACGGCGAGCAGCAACCGAGCTGTGCGCCGATTAGGCCAATTCAAGCTTCCCGGCCACCTCGGTCATCACCTTGACCACGGCTCGCACGGCCGGTCCCGGCTCACGTCGCGTCAAGCGATGCCGCACAAACAGCTGCCGCTCTCCTAGCCCGTCGAGCCGCACCACCTGCACCTGATCGCCCGTAATATCGCCCTCAATGGCCAGCGATGGCAGCAATGCGACGCCTTGACCGGCGGCAACGAGGGCGAGAGTGGTGTCAAAATCGTAGGTGGAATGCCGGGTGGCAATGACGGCGCCGAGCGTGCGCGAAACGCGTTGTAGCGCGCGGTCGGTAGCGGTTCCGGTCTCGGGGGCAACAAAGGTAAGGGCGGCCAGGTCTGCCAGTCGGGTTGGCGGCTCCATCCCGGCCGGGATCACCAGCCGCCACGGCTCATCGATCAACACCACGTCGCCAGAACCTGCCGGAGCCGGGTTGGTCATCTCGGCATCTCGCTCCAAGAACACCAGGTCAAGGTCGCCCGTCTTGAGCTTGCGCACGGACTCAACGGGTTCTGCCTCGCGGATGTCGATGGTGACGTCGGGATAGCGCTCGGCTAGCAGCGCCAACGCGGGCGTCACCACAGCACGAATCACCGTCTGAAACGCGCCGATGTTCACCACCCCATGCACTCCATCGCCGAGGGCGGCAATGGCCTGCTGCGCCTCAATGAGTTCAGCCTCAATACGTTCGGCGGCCTCAACCAGCACCTGCCCGGCGGGCGTGAGGGTCACACCACGGGGGCCGCGATCCAAAACCGCACGCCCCTCCTCCGCCTCCAATCGGGAAATCTGCTGGGAGACGGCCGATGGGGTAATGCCGAGCAGTTCGGCCGCGGCGAGAATGCCACCGGCGCGGTGAACCGCGAGCAGGAAAGCGAGACGGCGGGGATCAGCGGGCATACAGAGATGCTACATGCCTCGTGTATCTCGGCTCATGTATAGCGGCCTCGAATCACCCCTTCGCTGGCGCGAGATGTCGGCACGGGCGGCTACCGTTGGCTCATGACCACCGTTTTAGAGGTAGCCGCCGTCATCCGTGACTCCATCGACGCCCCGACGCGAGCCGTCACCGTCGATGGGATTCTTGCTGGCGATCCACAGGCGGAGGTACGTGAGGTGGCGGTGGTGACAATGGCAACGCTCGCCGCGCTGCGCCAGGCCGCCGACGCCGGGGCGAACCTGGTGGTCACCCACGAGCCGCTTTTCTTCGACCACCACGATGGCGCGCGGGAGGCACTGGCCGCAGAGGATGATCCGGTCTACGAGACGAAGCGTGCCTTCTTGGCTGCGTCGGGCCTGGCGGTGATCCATCTGCACGATCAGTGGCATGATCTGCGACCCGACGGCGTGGATGCGGCCACGGCGGCAGAGCTGGGCTGGACGCTGGATGGCAACACCGCCACCATTGCCTCGATCACGTTGGGCGCGCTAGCCCAACACATTGCTGAGACCCTGGGGGCTACCGCCCTGCGATTCATTGGTGACCCGACCGTGGAGATCACCCGCGTCGGGCTAGACCTGGGCTTTCGGGGCTTCGCCCGCAATCGGGCGCTGTTGCGGCGACCGGATGTGGATGTGGCTATCGTGGGTGAGATGCACGAGTGGGAGACGAGCGAGTATGCCGCCGACGCGGCGACCGCCGGGGTGGCGAAGGGGCTGATCGTGGTCGGCCATGTGCCGAGCGAGGCAGCCGGTAGCCGCGCGGTGGCCGCCTGGCTTCCCGGCGCCCTATCTGCTGCCGGACACTCCCACATCCCGGTCACCTACCTGGATGCCCCCGACCTGTTTAGCCGAGTTGGGCCTTGACGTATTCGACGATGGCCGGGATGGCGGCCTCGATCTCGCGGAGGCAGACCTCGAAGTCGGCCATGCCGCCGTACCAGGGGTCCTCGACGTCGAGCAGGTCTTCTGAGTCGCCCTCCCCTAGCTTCGGCGCAGCGGGGTCGAAGGTGCGCCACATGCAGATGGTGCGTTCATCGGCACCGGCGTCGGCGGCAAGGCGGCGCAACGTGCGGGCGTGGTGTGCCGTCATGGGCAGCACTAGGTCGCTAGCGGCGAGGCCAGCGGGGGTGATGCGACGGGCGACGTGCCCGGTGCCGTTGGGGTAGCCGTGATTGGTCAAGGTGGTGCGGGCGCGGCGGTCAATGGGGTTGCCACGCTCCTCTGAGGAGATGCCGGTGCTTTCAACCACCACCGTATCGCCGAGTCCGGCCTCAACGAACGCCTCGCGGAGTACGATCTCGGCCATCGGGGAACGGCAAATGTTGCCGGTGCACACGGTCATAACGCGAAACGGATCATTCATGGGCATAATCCTGGCACGTCAATTACGCTGGGCCGAATGAGTGATGACCTTGAGGCGACCGGACTGTCCGTGCTGGGCGAAGCGCGAGCGGCGGAGATTCGGCGGCTGATCCGGGATGTGCCGGGGTTCCCGCATCCCCCCATCGTGTTCCGCGACATCACCCCGTTGCTGGCGGACGCTGCGGCCTTTGCCGACGTGGTGGAGGCGTTCGCTCTCAGCTGCCGGGAGTACCAGATCGACCTGGTGGCCGGCATTGAGGCGCGCGGCTTCCTGTTCGGCGCGCCGCTGGCTCTGCGGCTCGGTGTCGGCTTCGTGCCGCTGCGCAAGAAAGGCAAGCTGCCCCCGCCCGTGCGTCGGGCGACTTATGACCTCGAATACGGCTCGGACACCCTGGAAGTACGGGATGGCACATTCACCCCAGGAATGCGCGTGCTGCTCATCGACGACGTGCTAGCCACAGGTGGTACCGCCGTGGCCGGAGTGGAGCTAATTGAGGCCGCCGACGCCAAGGTGGTAGCCACAACCTTCCTACTAGAGCTAACCGGCCTCCCCGGCCGCTCTCGCCTGGCCAATCATCACATCAACACCCTCCTGCGCACCGTCACGATCAGCTAACCGATCTGGACAAGCGGCCAACATGTGAAAAGTGGGGCTATAGGCCAAAGTAGCGGCAAATAGACCTTGCCCAGTCGACGCGGGCATCGCGGCAGGTTGACCCCTGGCAGCGTTTGCGGTTCCGGGAGAAATGGCAAGGCCCCGGGGGTTTCGCTGACTCGCGTCGCTACGCCGTTACTCCCGGGACTCTCTGTCGAGAAACAGCCCAGCACCCCCGGCGTCGGGGAAGCCTTATCCGGTTCTCGGCGGGTGGTTGGCATGGTATTCCCTCGCTGTGCGGTGTCTTCTGATACGTCGGGAGATTTGCCGACGCGATCAGCATCCCTCACCGGGGAAACATGCTGCCTGACCTGCTGTGACACAGAGAGCGGGTGACGGGAATCGAACCCGCGCTATCAGCTTGGGAAGCTGAAGTTCTACCATTGAACTACACCCGCGAGGAGGCGAGGTGCGGGAGCTTGCTCACGCGACCGAGCCGACCAGTGGGTGCGAAGCGGCACGAAGTGACGCTGCCACACCCGCGATGCCCCTTGCAGTGCTAGGAGCAAGAGCGATCATACCCAATGTTGAGTCGGCTTGGGTGCGCATGAGATCGCGCCTAGTCAAGCGCCGGTGAATTACAGGGGCCAGACTCAACGAAAACCGACAACCCTAGATCCCGTGGCTTCGGGACTTCATCTCTCCGCGCAGAGTGGCGCCCGTTCCCCTTGGCAGAGAAAGTTGAGTGCGATAGACTCAACTTCAAGTTTTGTTGCTAGATGGACGGAGGTTCTCATGGACACCAAGTACACCACCAAGGCTCAGCAAGCCATTGGCGAAGCCATCCAGACGGCCACCGCCGCTGGTAACCCACAGCTAGAACCAGAGCATCTGCTCGCCGCTTTACTTGCCCAGGACGGCGGGGTGGCCGTCGGGCTGCTCGAAGCCACCGGTGCCGCGTCCCAAGAGGTCGGTCGCGCCACTCGCGCCGCGCTGGCCGCGCTTTCCCAGGTCAGCGGCCAAACCGCCGCGCAGCCTGGCGCCAGTCGGGCCACCGCCGCTGCGTTGGATGCCGCCCAACGGGAGGCCACCACCCTTGGCGACCAGTACGTCTCCACCGAGCATCTGCTGATCGGCATCGCTCAGGGCGACTCCCCAGCCGCCAAGACCCTCCACGCCGTCGGCGCCACCGCCGATGCGCTTCGCGCCGCCCTGCCTACCGTTCGCGGCACCGCTAGGGTCACATCTCCCAATCCCGAGGGCACCTACCAGGCGCTTCAGCAGTACGGTACCGATCTCACTCAGGCCGCCCGCGATGGCCGCCTTGATCCCGTGATCGGTCGCGATTCGGAAATCCGCCGGGTGATTCAGGTACTCAGTCGCCGCACCAAGAACAACCCCGTGCTTATCGGCGAACCTGGCGTTGGCAAGACCGCAGTGGTCGAGGGTCTCGCTCAGCGCATAGTCGCCGGGGATGTGCCCGATTCATTGCGTGGCAAACGGCTCGTCGCCCTCGATCTGGCCGCCATGGTTGCCGGGGCCAAGTATCGCGGTGAGTTCGAGGAACGCCTTAAGGCCGTGCTTGCCGAAATTCAAGGCTCCGACGGTGAAATCGTCACCTTCATCGACGAGCTGCACACCGTTGTCGGCGCCGGGGCGACCGGTTCAGACGGCGCGATGGATGCCGGAAACATGCTCAAGCCCATGCTCGCCCGTGGCGAACTGCGGCTGGTCGGCGCCACCACCCTTGACGAGTATCACGAACACATCGAGAAAGACCCGGCCCTGGAGCGCCGCTTCCAGCAGGTTTACGTCGGCGAGCCATCTGTTACCGATACCGTGGCCATCTTGCGTGGCCTCAAAGAGCGATATGAGGCGCACCACAAGGTGACCATCGCTGACTCGGCGCTGGTTGCCGCCGCCACTCTCTCTGACCGCTACATCGGCGGACGTCAGCTGCCCGACAAGGCCATCGACCTGGTGGATGAGGCAGCCTCACGCCTGCGCATGGAACTCGACTCCTCTCCGGTGGAGATCGATGAGCTACAACGTGCCGTCACCCGTCTCGAAATGGAAGAGGTGGTACTCAGCGATTCGACGGAACCGGCCTCGGTGGAACGCCTGGGGCGCCTGCGGGCCGAGCTAGCCGACAAGCGCGAAAACCTCGCCGGGCTTACCGCCCGCTGGGAGGCCGAAAAGGCCACGCATAACCGCGTCGGCGACCTGCGCGCCCACCTCGACGAGCTGCGTATCGGCGCCGAGCGTCTACTCCGCGAGGGCGACCTGGCAGGCGCCGCCCGCATCCAGTACGGCGAAATCCCGGCGGTAGAAAAGCAACTCACGGAGGCCGAGGCCGCAGACGCCAGCATAGGGGCGGCCGATGCCGATCCGATGATCGCCGACAAGGTGGGAGCCGATGAGATTGCCGAGGTAATCTCCGCCTGGACCGGCATCCCTGCCGGACGACTGCTCCAGGGCGAAACCGAGAAGTTGCTGTCGATGGAGGCCGTAATTGGTGCGCGGCTGATCGGCCAGCGTTCGGCGGTGGCAGCCGTCTCCGACGCCGTGCGCCGAGCGCGAGCCGGTGTTGCCGACCCCGACCGCCCCACCGGCTCCTTCCTGTTCCTCGGCCCCACCGGCGTCGGCAAAACCGAACTCGCCAAGTCCCTCGCCGACTTCCTCTTCGACGACGAACGCGCCTTGGTGCGCATCGACATGTCCGAATACGGGGAAAAGCATTCGGTGGCCCGCCTGGTGGGCGCCCCACCCGGCTACATCGGCTACGAGGAAGGCGGCCAACTCACCGAGGCCGTGCGACGGCGCCCCTACTCAGTGGTGCTGCTCGATGAGGTAGAAAAAGCCCATCCCGACGTGTTTGACCTGCTGTTGCAGGTGCTCGACGATGGTCGCCTCACCGATGGACAGGGACGCACCGTCGATTTCCGCAACACGATCCTGGTTCTTACCTCAAACCTCGGCTCGCAGTTCCTGGTTGATCCCTCCCTGACCGCCGAGGCGCGACGGGAGGCCGTGCTAGCCCAAGTCCGGGTCTCGTTCAAGCCGGAGTTCCTCAACCGGCTCGATGATGTGGTGATCTTCGATGCGCTGACCCTGCCCGAACTAGGTCAGATCGTCAACCTTCAGGTGCGGACGCTTGGCTCTCGCCTGGCGGATCGACGAATCACGTTGGATGTGACCCAAGTCGCCCGCGACTGGCTAGCCCTAGAGGGTTTCGATCCAGCCTACGGGGCGCGCCCGCTGCGGCGACTCATCCAACGAGAAATAGGAGATCGCCTCGCAAAGATGCTGCTAGCCGGAGAGGTCAGCGATGGGAATACCATCATCGTTGATCGCCCCGTCAACCCCCTCGAACCGGGACTATCGCTCACCCTCGCCTAACCGTCCGCGTGAATACAGCAAGCCTCAGTCCTGGCGACGATTTGGGTGCTACTGGATAAATGTTACTTGCGTCCATTGAGCCATCATCTCAATCTAGGCGTCAGCAAGCACGGGCATCCTGCGTACCAGTGGCTGTTAAACGTGTACAGTCGCGACTTGACGAGCCGGCTTATCAAAGTGTGCCCTGGGAGACAAAGCTGGGAACGGATATGTACATAGCAGAATCCCTGGGGCTAGTGTCGGGTGCGTTGCATTGCTCCTGACGTCCCATCGCAGCCTTCTCATGCTATCGAGAAGCACATCCGGCTCAATGCACTCACCCAGCGGGGTGTAGCCGCCGTCAGCTTGCAGTTCAATCCCGCAGTTGTCGGATGTGCCGAAGTATGAAACGGCGGAAGATAGGGTTCCTAGTGACTTTGAAACGCGTGTTACAACAGAGACTACGTCACCCCTGTTTGCATAATGTCCGTAGATGTCAACCAGCGAAAAGAAGCGCGACTGTTTAATGAGTTCGTACTCAACAATGCTCCAAGCGTTTATCATTTCATCAACGCTGCTAAGCAAGCCGGTGACCATGACTCGATCTGTATGGTCTAAATATTTTCGGAGACCAAGTATCTCAATAGCCACGTTATCAGGTCGTTTTACTCCTGGTTCTCGTATAACCAAATGAATTAGATCATCATTTCGACTTACGGTGACTGAGTACTGATAGTCGTACTTGGCGACTGATGAGAAGTCGGCATCGAATAGGCGATCAAACCTGTTGGAGATACCGACCCAGTAAGCACACGTTGCGCCTTCAGGCTGGAGATTAGCGCGAGTCGCATCATCACACAGTCTCGCAACTTCCAGGCTTGCCACCTCCTTGAAATGCCTCGTTCGCTCGCGCTGCCGCTCACGAAATGTTGACTTGAAACCAGGCGGCCTTATCTCGTGGGTTAACGCGCCCGGCCTCAGCAACTGATCCTTTACCGCAATCGCCATTGCCTCGGCTAACTTCGGCGGTACGCTGTTTCCTATCTGCTCCATGATTTTGCCATAATTGCCCACAACAACGTAGCCATCTGGGAATGACTGAAGTCTTAATAACTCCGGAGCAGTAAAATGGCGATTGTTCCAATGGAAAGGGCCGGTAAATTTTCCGGGCTTTGATTTCAAAGTTCGCACAGGAGATGAGGGGTCCGCTTTGTGTAGAAAATCGTGAAACTTGGAACGCCAGGCAAACTGAGGCGCCGGATGTCCCATTTCTTTTGTGAAATACGAATAGTTGAGTCCAGGAGGGACCAGGGGAAGTAAATGGCCGTACAACCCGCCGGGGCCCCCACTGGGCACTTCACTAGGATCTTGTAGGTCTGCAATCGCTTCAAGTGCAGTAACGAGGCTTGGGCCACCATTTGAATCCGGCCCGTGTGTTGGCATTGGGAATCGAAAAGCTCCGATGCGAGAGCCAACCATTATCAGCCGCTCACGATGAGTTGGAGCTCCGTAGTCAGCAGCATCGACGACTTCCGCAGTGACTTCATATCCGGCTTCTTTGAATGCTGTGAGAATTTCCTGCCATGGGCCTCCACCATTTGCGCCCGGAAGTCCGTAAACATTTTCAAACACAAACAACTCAGGCTGAATTTTTTCTAGCACCCTAATGTATGCGCGAAACAGTTGTCCGCGTTCGTCATCTAGCCCAAGCACTCCGCCGGAACGCCTTCCGGCGGCAGAGAATGTTTGACATGGAGGACCACCAATGATGCACTCGATTCCAGCATCAACGTAGGGAGTTGGATCAAATAGTCTGACATCTTCGCAATGCACCTTTGCGCCCGGGCCGAAGAACCTTCCTTCACCGGAGTTTGCTTGAAGTGTTGCGACAAAGGCGGGTTCAATTTCAACGGCAGCGAGTACATCGAACCCTGCCTGGTGAAAGCCAATATCCAAACCGCCAGCTCCCGAGAAAAGGCTAAGCGTTTTGATCGAATCCCGCTTCGGAATCACAGCGACCTCCTGTTGTTGCAAAGCTCGTTCCATGCAATCCGATGTTCGTAATCCAGATCAATATCATTCTCAAGCATCGTGACGAAGGTATGCATGAATTTGTCCACATTCGGCAATAGTCGCAGATAATATCTGATCGTGTCGAGAACGCCGTTGACAATAATCTCACAGCCGTTGCTATTTCTAAAGTCGTCAATTCTCTTTTTGATGTCTGCTTCCTGATTCTGCATCACGCCAGAGGTCGAAAGAATGAAGTAGCGTTCCACTCCCTCAAACTTAACTTTGTCGATCGCAGTGGCAACTATTTCGCGCGTGATAGGCACCTCGGACTTCGTCTCAACAGCCTCTGAAGCGCGGCCGTCTCTGCGTATCACGATGTCTCCTACAGTGCGAGACTTCCTGTCGGCTGCTTTCATTCTTCCAAGTGGTTCGAGTGTTGAATCGCTGTAGCGCCCTACGCCAGAGTCCATCAGGGCGGAGTAAATGGCATAAATCATCACTTGCGGCAGGCGCGGTTTGCCTGACTTGTATGTTCCGCCCAATATGCCGTCAAGCAGTTCGATAAGTTCTCCGATTGTCAGCCCGACTGGTTTCGCGCATGCCACACGTCCTTTGTTGCGCTCCTGAATCAAACAAACCATCACAATCTGGGCAATCTTGAACGAGGCATCTGCCTGATCTTCTGCTGTCAGCTCTTCAATCAAATTTACGGCGTCTATCAGATCCGGCCCCACAGCCTTCGGCTGAGTCTTTAGTTTCACGTCCCTTTTCCAAGGACCAGCGAAGGAGAGTGTCTGCGAAAGCCAATGAGTCTCAACATTTTTCGGCAGGGAGTTACGGTCCAAGAAGGGCACCGTGGCTTCGCTGTCAATCCTGCGCGCGGAGAAACCACCGACATGTTCTGCTTTGTTGTACCGTATGTCCTGCTCGGGGAATAGGGACTTGTAGGTCGCCAAGGTAAGCAATGCCCCTCTCGCCGCGTGCTTCGCCTTGCCAAGCCTGCTGGCCACAGCACCAAGTTGTCCCATCTCCTCGACCAGCTCATCCACTGTTCCTGACTCAATTAGCTCGTTCGCTACGTCATAGAGAGTCGCCAACTCGTCCGCAACCGCACCGGCGCCCTTGTCTTTTTGGGCCACCCCATCATTGGGGTCCAACTGCTGACCATGTTCCATGTTTATATGGTAGTCGGCAGGCATACCCACACCAGGCGCCGCGCCCACCGACTGGAAGGCCCTACTGTTGCTCATGGTATCCAATGTGCGCCACCACCCTGATGAGTGTCCAGCCGTACCTGCTCGCGCAGGGAGAACCCCCGATACACCACAGGCATTAACGTCGTCATGCTTCCACTGTAGGGTGACCCTACGACAAGCGATCATCAACGCTGTAACCTGCGCAAACCCCCTAACCCACGCTCAGGGTTCAACATGTGGATAATCTTTCCTGCTGGTGCCGCACTGTCCCACACATCAGCACGCCACCGACTGCTGCCAATAATCGATGACCTGGGTAGCGGGGGTGGTGCCGCTGCCGAGAGCGTCGGCCAGGACCGCAGCAGCACCAGAAGTATCCAGGGATACGCTTTACGCCATTCTGAACGAGCAGTTTCGGGGTCCCCGCAGCCAAACGAGGAGACTTGTGGGATGAAGCAAGCAGGTCGCGGAGTCCAGGGTCTCGGGCAACTGTCAACTCTGGGTCCGGCGACTTCGCTCGCTTCGCTCCCTGAGCGCAGGATGACGGGAAGTTGTGTTCCGTTACCCTGTGCGCGGGATGACGAAAAGAAATCGTCGTTCTGCGCGAACGCGGGATGGCGGTGGTGGGCTAACGTGGGGGTGTGCTGCCCTCTGACCGCGATATGGCTCCCATCCATTTCGGGCCGCTTGAGCTTCACGAGAAGCTACCTGCGTCGGACATGCACACAGCGATCCCTGGCAATCGGTATGCCAGTTCGCGTCGGGAGGGTCTTCGCCGCCGGGTTGTGCTGCCCTCGCGAAAGGAGCTGCACCGCGCTTCCAAGCGCGCCGCTTCCGCCCCTGCCCTGCCCGCGTTGCCCAGTACCGTCCCGAAGAAAACCGAGGCGCGACACCTGCTATCCCTGCCCGCTGGGATCGAGATTGACGAGATTGCGGTGTTGGCCCTTTCCCGCTTCGCGACCGCGCGGTGGGCCACCGTACCGCAGGGCATCTCTGCGGAGGCGCTCGCGCAGGGACTGGCGGTCTCCGGCCCGACGGACACGACCGCGACCTCAACGGCTGCCATGCCACGCATCGCCGGAGGGGGAGAGCCAGGCGTGATGCGCCTAAGTCGCCACTCCGCCCTTACCGGCCCCTTCACCCCGGCGGGCAGCACCCTTAGCGCGCACCTGCCTGCGAATACCGAAAAAGTGTTCGACGTGATCTGTCCGCGTGAGCGCTGGCCGCAGATACAAGCATTCGGCTTCGACCGCGACGGGTTAACCCGCACCTTCCCCGCCGGTTTGCCCAACCGCGAAGAGGAAAGGGTGGTGCTGTGGCTGCTGGCCGTCGCCCGTCGTCTCGGCGGAGCCGTGCTGCTAAATGCTGACGAGGCCGCCAAGTCTGTCGGCACCCTCCTGATCCCCGATCCGGCTGCCGCTGTCGATCTAACCCTGTACTCGGATGTGTGGCTCGACCCGGCGGCCTGCCAGCGCGTGGTACTCAGCGTGGACCCCCGTGCGATGTTGGCCACTAAGGGCGTCGAGTACACCGGCCCGGCGGACCACGATCAATCTCACCAGACCGGGATGGCGATTGACCCGGAGCAGGCGCGCAGACTACACGAGGCCGCCGACGCCTTTGATCGGGCTGCCCTGGCCGAGCCGCATGTACTCGATGGCTATGGGGTGAACATCGACCTCGGCAGTGGAACCGCCCCCGATCCGGCTGGCGGCTGGATCGCCGTCGAGGTAGAGGGAGAGGAAAACCTGCCTCCGCTGCTGCGCGGCCAGGCGTGGGCGGCTCACGGGGCGGTGACCTATCGCGTGCGCTGGGAGCCACAGGATGACCACGAGGCGAACCAGGAACGGCCCAACCCCAGTTTTTGTGCTGCCCGCTTACGCGCCACCACTCTCGTCGCCAAGATCACCCACGCCCTGTGGACGGCAACCCGCGGGGAGATAGCCGACGATGCGGACTTCCTTCTCGACCCGGCAGATTTGCGGTAGTACCCTCCTCGCCAGCCTGCGCGATGCAGGACGCTAGCCCGTTGCCTCGCGGAGCAGTAGGGCGTTCTTGATGGGAAGGCCGTAACGGAAACCGCCCAA
>WQZL01000044.1 GCA_009780755.1 Promicromonosporaceae bacterium
CGCCGCTCACCGGGCCGGGCTTGCCCACCGCCAACTTACTAAGGATGCGGTGCTGGTCGAAGATGGCCGGGTGTGGATCGTCGATTGGCAGTATGGGGAGACCAATGCCAGCCAGCTATCCCGGCGCCTAGACCTTACCCAAATGTTGACCCTGTTGGCCTTGCGGATCGGCGTGCAACCGGCGGTCACCTCCGCCGTGCAGATGCTTCCGCGGGCCGAGATCGAGGCCATCGGGCCGCTGCTGCAATCGGCGGCGCTGCCCCCAGAGACCCGCGCAGAGGTGCGGCGCAACAAGGGTTTCCTGGGTGAGTTGCGGCAGGCTTTTGCGGCCGAGCTACCCGAGGCGCAAACCGAACCGGCGCAGATCGCCCGCTTCTCTCCGCGCTCCTTGGTCATGCTGGCCCTGACCATTGTGGCCGTGGTAGTGGTGGTGACCACCATCAACTTCGAGCAGATCGCCGCCGCCGTGCGGGCCGCGAACCCGTGGTGGATAGCGGTGTCCTTCATTCTGGCCGCCCTGCCCTGGTTGGGGGCGGCCATGCCGCTGGTCGCTTTCGCCCCTGGGCGCCTGCCCTTGCTGCCCGCCGTAGAGGTTCAGGTGGCGTCGAGCTTTGTCGCCCTGGCCGCCCCCGTCGGGATTGGTCCCGCCGGGGTAAATCTGAGGTTCTTGAACCGGCGGGGCATCGCGACGCCCGTGGCCTTGGCCACTATTACGTTGGTGCAGTTGATGCAGGTTGCGGTTTCGGTGGCGCTGTTGGCGGCTTTACTGCTGATTGAGGGGCCGGACGGGATGATCGCCGCGCCATCAGCTACTGTGCGGATAGCCATCGTGGCGATGTTTGCCCTTGTGGCGGTGTTGCTTTTGGTGCCGCCGGTGCGCCGCTTCGCTTGGGCCAAGGCCCGCCCCACGCTCGTGCAGGTGTGGCCCCGGCTTTTGGCGACCGTGGGACAACCCAAGCGATTGGCGTTGGGGTTGAGTGGCAACCTGATTCACGCCCTTGCCTACGTGTTTTCCTTTTACGCGGTGTTGCTCGCGTTTAACCACACGCTTCCCCTGGTGGATGTCGCCATCATCTATCTGGTAGGCAACACCGTCGGGGCGTTGGCCCCTACGCCCGGAGGGTTAGGCGGGGTGGAGGGCGCGCTGATTGCGGGCCTAAGCGCAGCCGGAATTCCGGCGGCCATCGCCATGTCGGTAACCATGCTCTTCCGCGTGGTCAGCTACTGGATTCAGGCACCAATCGGCTGGGTGGCCATGCGCCACGCCCAACACACAGGCGACCTATAGCATCCCCACCTCACCCCGCCCCGAACGGGCACACCCCAGGGAGGGTGGCTCAATCAGCGGAGGGGTGATTCAACCGCCGGTGTGTTTTGGCACTTTGGGCAGAAGAAACTGCTGCGGTTTTGGAATGGCTCGCGACGAATGGGGGTAGCACAGCGCGGGCAGGGCGCACCCTCCCGGCCATAGGCGGCCAGCGAGCGCTCGAAGTAGCCTGGCTCCCCCGTCGCGTTCACATATAGTGCGTCAAAGGATGTGCCGCCTGCGGCCAGCGCCTCACACATCACATTCTCTGCGGCAGCCAGTAGGTTTTCTACCTGCGTCTCGGTCAGCGTGCCCACAGGTTGGGCGTAGTGCAGGCCGGCGCGCCACAGCGCCTCATCGGCATAAATATTGCCAATGCCGGAGACCAGCTCCTGGTTGAGCAACGCGGTCTTAATGGCGACCCGACGGCGACGAATCGCGTCAACCACCCGTCTACGCCCTGGGGTGCCTGCGGCCAGCGCCGGATCGAGCAGGTCGCGGGCGATGTGAGCGGCGACGGCGGGCAGAGTCGGAGCGGCGAAACCAAGGCCGCCGGGCAGGCCATCTGGCGTCGGCACGAGATCGACCACGGCCAGGTAACCGAAGATGCGCTGATCCACGAAGTCTAGGTACTTGGCCTCACTTGGCGTATCGGCCAGCTGGAGGCGGGCGCGCAGGTGACGATGCTCGGTAGCCTCATCACGCACCAGTAGCTGACCGGACATGCCGAGATGGGCAATGAGAGCAGCGGAAGTTTCAGCAGGCGAGGCCACCGCGGAGAGCGGAAGCCAAAGGAATTTTCCGCGCCTGACTACAGCGGTAATGGTGTGACCCACCAGGCGATCTGCAAACTCAGCTGCACCGCCAGGCTGAGGGCGGACGCTGCGGTCGCACAATACCTGGGCCTCCACGATTCGCGCGCCCAGAACATGTTTCATTAGGCCGTCGCGGACGGTTTCAACCTCGGGAAGTTCTGGCATCAGAGCAGAAAGTGTACTCCGGGCGCAAATGGCGTTTAGTCGGTGGGCAGGGCCAGCAGCAGACGATAGGCATCTTCGGCGGCGGCCTGTTCGGCGTGCTTCTTTGCCGATCCGCTGCCCTCGCCGAGAACCGGCCCCGCCGTCACCTGCGCGGTAAACACCCGGGCATGATCCGGCCCGGTGTGATCGACGTGATAGGCGGGTGCATCGAAACCCCGTTCGACGGCGGCCTCCTGTAACGACGTCTTCCAGTCCAGTGCCACCCCGAGATCGGCGGCCACGGACAACCGGGCATCTACGAGCCGATGCACTAATTCGCGAGCCGTCTCTAGGCCGTGGGAGAGGAATACCGCGCCGATCAGCGCCTCTACGGTGTCGGAAAGAATCGAATCCTTCCCAGAGCCGCCGGTGCGGGTTTCCCCCTTGCCAAGCAGAATGTAGGCCCCAAGCCCCAGCGAACGGGCCACCTCGGCCAATGCTTTTTGCGATACCGTCGCGGCGCGCATCTTGGCCAGCTCACCCTCGGACAGCGTTGGATGCCGCCGGAACAGCGCCTCGGTCACCACCAGGCCCAACACGGAGTCGCCCAGGAACTCCAGGCGCTCGTTGGTGGGCAGCCCCCCGGCCTCGTGGGCGAAGGAGCGGTGGGTTAGCGCAAGCACCAAAAGCTCGGGGTCCAGGTGGACCCCGAGCTGGGTAAGCAGTGCAGCGGGCGCCAATCGCTCAGGCGCGGACACGATCAGTCCGCGTGAACGGTGCGCTGCGCCTCGGCGTACAGACGGCCCTTGTACACGCCGCAGGTGGGGCAGGCGGAGTGGCTCAGCTTGTCGCCCTTGCAGTTGGGGCAGGTGCTTAGGGTCGCTGCGGTGGTCTTCCACTGCGAACGACGCGCACGGGTGTTGCTGCGCGACATCTTGCGCTTCGGAACAGCCACGGCTAGCTCTCTTTCGTTTCGGGCGAGACTTACGCCTCGGCTACCTCCGGGTCGCTCGGGGTGCCGAGTAACCCTGCGAGGGCCGACCATCTAGGGTCGAACACCTCATGTTTGTGGTCTGGATCGTCTGCTAGGTGCATCCCGCACTCGGAACACAACCCAGGGCAGTCTGGACGACAAAGCGGAGTAAATGGTAGCGCAGTGACCACCGAATCTCTAACCGCAGGTTCGATATCGGCCAGATCGCCATCCAGGGTGGCCTCTACCTCGTCGAACTCCTCGTCGCCGGAGTCACGCGCGGCAGTGACTCGCTCCGGGTAAGCGAACAGCTCTTGAATGCGCACGGTTAGTTCCTGGCGCACATCATCTAAGCAGCGGGAGCATTCGCCGCTGGCGACACCTCGCACCACGCCGGAGATCAACACGCCCTCGGTGACGGATTCCAGCCGCAGGCCGACGGTCAGGTCGGCCCCCTCGGGGATAGCGATCACGGCGGTGCCAAGATCAGCCGGGGCGGGGATGACCTTGGCGAACTCCAGCATCGTGCCGGGGCGTCGGGTTAGTTCGTGGGTGTCGATGACGAGCGGTGAATGCGGGTGATTCACGCGACGCTCCCAAGGCGTTCGGCCAGCTTCGCGCGGCCCGCCTGTACCTGCTGGCTCAGCGAGTCTAGGTCGCTTTGGAAGGATAACAGCCGCTTGTCGCAGTACAGATCGGCCTCGTAACGCTGCACCTCGGCCTCCTGCTCGGCCTGGGTGACGATCTCGGCCGCCCGCACCTTGGCCTGGGCGACAACCTGCTCCTGTTCCACCAGGTCGATGGCCCGCTGGCGAGCGGCAACAAGGGTCTCCTCGCTGGCGCGGCGGGCGTCAGCAAGCTCGTCCTGCGCCTGAGACAGCAACGAGTCGGCCTTCGTGATTGCCGCAGGCAGACCCCGGCGAAGCTCGTCGATCAGACTCAGCAGATCATCACGGTTCAGGCGCACATCGCTGGACATGAAGACGGGCTTGGCGCCCTCAATGGAGCTAGCCAGCTCATCGAGTACATCGAGCAGGGCCGGGACGGTCAATTCGCCGCTGCGAGACATCATTCCTCCTGATGGTCGGTAGTAAGACTCTAGCGGCTGAGCGCCGCACGTACGGCGTCCGCCACCCCGGCTGGCACCAGGTCTGTAATGTCTCCGCCGTGGCGGGCAATGTCTTTTACCAGCGACGAGGCGATATGGGCGAACGCAGGATCGGCTTGTAGGAACACCGTCTCGATCCCGGTCAGCTTCCGGTTCATCAGCGCCATTGAGGCTTCGGCGTCGAAGTCCGCTCCCCCGCGTAACCCCTTAACTATCGCGGTGGCACCGATTTGCGCGCAAAAGTCCACGATCAGGCCGGGCACCGCCTCGACGCGCACATCGGTAAGCCCTGCCTCGGCTATGGCCGCGCGGATCAGTTCGATACGGATGGCGGCAGGCAGCAGCCCATTCTTGTCGGGGTTTTGCGCAACGGCCACCACCACCTCGTCGAACAGGGCGTGCGTCCGGCGCACCACATCGAGATGGCCAAGCGTAAACGGATCAAACGATCCGGGATAAACGACAATGCTCACGGCTTCACCGTACGCCACGGAACCCCTCCGTCTGTGGTTCGGCGTAGTACACGGCGGTTTCACCGTAGGTTTTGTTGGCGATGAGTTGCAGGCTATCGGGCCAGGTTGGCTCGGGGGTGCGCGCGGAGCGTTCCACCACAGCGATGGCCTGCTCGTTAAGGACGCCGGGTGTGGCCAGGTGGGTCAGCACGGCGGTTAGTTCAGGTTCGGGCAGATCGTAGGGCGGATCGAGAAAAACCAGGTCGAGGGCTTCCCCCGGTGGTTGAGCCAGTCTGGCGGCGTAGCGCCGGGCATCCTCGGTTTCCACTTCAACCACGGCGCCCAGCCCTAGCGCGGCCACATTGCGTTTTGCCACCTGGGTGGCGACCCGCGACTTATCCACCAGCGTCACCCGCTTGGCGCCCCGCGAGGCCGCCTCCAGGCCGAGGGCGCCAGACCCGGCGTAAAGGTCGAGTACCCACGCCCCATCGAGTACGCCGTAGTGTTCGAGCCGCGAGAAGATCGCCTCCCGCACGCGATCACTGGTAGGCCGTGTGCCCTTCGGAGGCACCTCAATGCTGCGCCCCCCCACACTCCCGGCCACGATCCTGGTCATTAGGTGATTCTCTCAGGTGGTTCCGGCAGGCTCAACCACCGGCATGCGAACGGGCCGCCCCTCCGGTTGGAGGAGCGGCCCGTGTGCGTTAGCTTCGCTTAGCCCTGGAAGCGGGGGAACGCGTTGCGGCCTGCGTAGACGGCGCCCTCGTCGAGAGCGTATTCGATGCGCAGCAGCTGGTTGTACTTGTTGATGCGCTCGCCACGGGCCGGGGCACCGGTCTTGATCTGACCGGAGTTGGTGGCCACCGACAGGTCGGCGATGGTGGTGTCTTCGGTCTCGCCCGAGCGGTGCGACGTCATGGTGGTGAAACCGGCGCGGTGGGCCAGCTCAACAGCGTCGAGCGTCTCGGTCAGGGTGCCGATCTGGTTGAGCTTGACCAGCAACGAGTTGGCGGCCTTCTCCTTGATGCCGCGAGCCAACAGCTCGGGGTTGGTGACAAACAGGTCATCGCCGACCACCTGAATCTTGTCGCCGACGGCGGCTACGAACTTGCTCCAGCCCTCCCAGGCGTTCTCGTCGAGGGGGTCCTCGATGGAAACAATCGGGTAGGCGTCAATCAGCGAGGAGTAGAACGCGATCATGTCGTCGGTGGAGTGCACCTCGCCGTTCTTGAAGTGGTAGTTGCCGGTCTCCCGGTTGAAGAACTCGGTGGCGGCCACGTCCATCGCGATGGCGACATCCTTGCCCGGCGCAAACCCGGCGGCGGCAATGGCCTCCATGATTAGGTCGAGCGCGTCGCGGTTCGAGGGCAAGTTAGGCGCAAAGCCACCCTCGTCACCAAGACCGGTGGCGTAGCCCTTGGACTTCAGCACGGACTTCAGGGCGTGGTACACCTCGGCACCTTCACGAAGGGCTTCCTTAAAGGTGGGGGCGCCGATGGGAGCGATCATGAACTCCTGGAAGTCCACGGTCGAGTCGGCGTGCGAACCGCCGTTGATGATGTTCATCATCGGCACGGGCAGGGTGTGGGCGTTCGGGCCACCGATGTAGCGGAACAGGTCGAGACCGGCCGACTTCGCGGCGGCCTTGGCCACGGCCAGCGAAACGCCAAGGATGGCGTTGGCGCCGAGCTTGCCCTTGTTCGACGTGCCATCAAGATCCAGCATGAGCTGGTCGATGATGCGCTGCTCTTCGGCGTCGATTCCGACGAGTTCGGGCATGATCTCATCGTTCACGTTGCGCACGGCGTTCTCCACGCCCTTGCCCAAGTAACGGGCCTTGTCGCCGTCGCGAAGCTCAACAGCCTCGTGTTCGCCGGTCGAGGCGCCGGAGGGGACGCCCGCGCGGGCGTAGGTGCCATCGTCTAGCTCTACCCAAACCTCAACGGTGGGGTTACCGCGGGAGTCGAGAATCTCACGCGCGCCGACATCGAAAATGCTTGCCACAGGTTGCTCCTAAGTGGGGGTTAATTTACCGAACCCAGCCTAGCCCTGTTCCGCCGTTTGGTCATACTCGCTGGCGCATTACCTCGGCGATAGTGCCGGGAAGGGCCTGGGCCACGGCCAGCGCTGAGACCGGGCCACCAGGGTTTGCCCGGTGGGCGGCCAGGCCGTGAATCAAGGTGGCGGCGGCGGCAAGCCGGGCGGCCAGGGTCGGATAGACCATCACCTCCGCCGAGCGTTGGGCGAGCATCGTGCCGAGCAGCCCGGCCAACACGTCACCGGTACCGGCGGTGGCCAGCCAGTGCGGCGCGTTCTCCTGCACGTAGGCGCCGCCAGGCCCGGCAACGACGGTGGTTGCGCCCTTAAGCAGCACGGTCGCGCCCGTCACCTCGTGGATGCGCCTGGCCCAACGCACGGGGTCGGCCTCGATCACGGCTCGCACTACCTGCTCGCCACGAGCCGACAGCATCGTCGCCAGCTCCCCGGCGTGCGGAGTGAGTACCACCGATGGCGGCAGGGGCCGATCTACCAGCGTCAACGCCCCGGCATCGATTACCGCAGGCACAGGCTTGACCGCGCCACCGAGCATTCCGGAGGCCACACCGAGCAGCGCCCAGCACTTCTCCCGCTGCGAATGTTCATCCCTGGTTTCATCCAGGCGCTTTTCGATGACGCCCGGCCCAAGCACCCAGGCATTCACGCGCCCGTCGGCCAGCACCACTTCGGGACGGGCGGCCAGCACCATCCGCGCCGCGTCATCGCAGCCCTGGTAGCGCACCATTCCAGCCCCGGCCAGCACCGCCGCCGAGGTCGCCAGCACCGCCGCTCCCGGATACCTGCTCGTCCCGGCCACCACCCCTACCACGCCGCGCGTGTATTTGTGATCCTTGCGTCCAGGCACGGGCCAGTCGGCGGCAACATCATCGATAGTGAGGGTCAGCGTCTCGACCATCCCCCAATCATGCCGCACGTCAGGCCCATTTCCCGGTAAGCGAAGCGAATATGGCTGCTGCTGGTGTTGCATTTCGGCCACCCGTAATCGCAGGGGTCGCGATCCCGGGTAACGTTGCCTCATGAGATTTGGACTTTTCATTCCGCAGGGTTGGCGCATGGATCTCACCGAGGTGGCGCCCAAGGATCACTGGACGACGATGAGGTCGCTGCTAACGCTCGCTGACACGCACCAGCTGCCCGATGGCTCGCATCCTTGGGAATCGGTGTGGGTGTATGACCACTTCCACACCGTCCCCACTCCCAGCGATCAGGCCACACATGAGGCGTGGACGCTGATGGCGGCTTTCGCTGCCGCCACCGAGCGGGTGCGTCTCGGGCAGATGTGCACCTGCATGGCCTACCGCGAGCCGACGTACTTGGCGAAGGTCGCGGCCACGGTGGATGCGATCAGCGGCGGACGCACCGAGATGGGCATCGGCGCGGGCTGGTATGAGCACGAGTGGCGCGCCTACGGTTACGGCTTCCCGCGGGCGGGCGAGCGCCTGGCGATGTTGGACGAGGGCGTGCAGATCATGGCCGAGATGTGGCGCACCGGCACCTCTGGTCGCTTCGAGGGCAAGCACTACGACGTGGACGGCGCGCTGTGCTACCCGCAGCCGCTGCAAACCGTGCGGGTGGATGGCGTGGACGTGCCGTCATTGCCGCTGTGGATCGCCGGTGGCGGCGAGCGCAAGACGCTGCGAACGGCCGCGAAGTACGCGCAGTACACCAACTTCGACGGCTCCCTGGCGGGATTTGCACACAAGTCGGCGATCCTAGAGCAGCACTGCGCCGATGTGGGCCGCGACTTCGCGGAGATCACCCGCTCCTCGAACTACAACGTGCTGATCGGCACCCCGGCCGAGCAGCAGGAGCAGCTGGACTGGCTAGAAGCTGTCTACCGTAAGCACGCTCCCGAGCAGGCGGATGGCCAGGTAGCATCATGGGCGAATGACTCGCTGCGCGGCACCCCTGAGCAGATTGTCGAGAAGTTGACCGCGCTAAAGGCCATTGGCATGACGTACGCCATCACGTACTTCCCCAACTCCGCCGAAAATCACGCCCCCATCAACCTGTTCGCCAACGAGGTAATCCCCGCCCTGGCCAGCTGAGGAACGTCTTCTCCTGCAAGTACCAGGGCTTACTTACCCTCCTCCGTTAGTGCGCGTGTTATCAGCGATGCCAGTGTGTCATGTCTCAGGCGTGCGGCTCGCTGTCCCGTCAGCAAGTCAGCGGGCACGCTCGCGCAGGATGGCGTGGACTGGAGGCGCGCCAACTACTACCACACCTGGCCTGCCTGTTTACTCGCCAATCGGTTTTTCGCACACTTTCCAACCGGTGTTTCGCACATCGTGTCTGCGGGAAGCAGACAGAGGGGCAGTGATTACGGCAGAATTGGCGGGGTGACCGAGCATCTCCTCATTCCGTCGCAGTATGTGGACTTGGATCGGGCCGCCTGGCAGCGGCTGTCGTCATCGACACCGCTGCCGTTGACCGATGCCGACGTGCGGCGACTGCGCGGCCTCGGTGACCCCATCGATCTGGCCGAGGTGGACGCCGTCTATCGCCCGCTCTCCCGGCTGCTCAACCTGTACGTGGCCGCGAGCGCCGGGCTGCATAAGGCTACCTCGACGTTTTTGCACGAGATCAGTCCGCGCACGCCGTATGTGATTGGTGTGGCCGGGTCAGTGGCCGTGGGTAAATCGACGGTGGCGCGCATTCTGCGAGAGCTGATGGCCCGTTGGCCTGATACTCCGCATGTCGAACTTGTCACCACCGACGGGTTCTTGCTGCCGAATGCGGAGCTGGAGCGGCTTGGTCTGATGGAGCGTAAGGGCTTTCCGGAATCGTATAACCGCCGAGCGTTAGTGGAGTTTGTTCGCCGGGTGAAGGCCGGTGAACCCGAGGTGACGGCGCCGGTGTATTCGCACGTCACTTATGACATCGTGCCCGGCGAACGACAGCAGGTGCATCGCCCCGATGTGTTGATTGTCGAAGGGTTAAACGTGCTGCAACCCGCCCGTCCGGCCCCGGAACGGGATTCGATGGTGACGGTCAGCGACTTCTTCGACTTCTCCATCTACGTGGACGCGCGGGCCGAAGACATTCGCCGCTGGTACATCGACCGATTTTTGAGCCTGCGGACGACGGCATTCACCAGGCCCGATTCCTTTTTCCGGCGTTATGCCAACCTTTCTGACGAGGAGGCCACCGCGAAGGCAGCCTCCATCTGGGAGACAACTAACGCTCCCAACCTAGAGCAGAACATCCGCCCCACCCGCGGTCGGGCGGGACTCGTACTCACAAAGGGGCCGGATCATTCTCTACAGCGGGTGCGGTTGCGGAAGTTGTGAGCGTCTCTTCGCCCAGCTCGATGCCGCGCCAGCCCATGATGGTGCGGGCGAGCCGGTCCGCGAGCAGTCCGACGATGAGTCCGGCCACTACGCCGACGCTCATCGCGGCGAGCGGGTATTCCTCGAACCACACTCCGGCGAGCAGGCCGGTGGCGAGCATGTAGGCGCTCCATAACAGCGATGAGACGGCGGTGACCCGCATGAAGGCGCGTCGAGGGTAGCGCACGGCCCCGGCAGCTATGGGGACGGCTACCCGAATCACCGGCAGGTAGCGGGTGGCGATGATGAAAGATGTGCCGTGCCGCGCGAGCGACCGGTAGGCCCAGGCCACGGCTGCCTGGCCCCTGGAGCCTCGCAGCAGCCGGGTGCGGTCGGTGCCGAGAACCCGGCCCACGGCGTAGGCGAGTTGGTCGCCGCACCAGGCGCCGAGGGCGCCGACCAGGAACAACGCGAGCAATGGCGGCGTACCGGGGGTCTGATGAATCGCGGCCAGGGAGAGCAGCACCGCCTCGCTGGGCACGGGTGGAAAGATGCCATCGGCCACCACCATTACGAACAGCAGCGGGTAAATCCACACTTCGGCGGCGGCGGTGAGTACCCAGGCTTCGACCTGCCCTAACCAGTACAACTACAGCGCCAGGCGTTCGCGAACAGTGGCGGCCAGCGAGTCGGCCACGCCATCGGCCTGCTGCTGCGTGGCGGCCTCGACCATGACGCGCACCATCGGCTCGGTGCCCGATGCCCGCAACAGCACCCGTCCGGTATCGCCCAGCAGCGCCTCGGCGGCGGCCACAGCCGACGCCAGTCCCTCGTCGCTGTCAACTCTGGCCTTGTCAACGCCGCGCACATTTACCAGCGTCTGCGGCAGGCGTTGGATCGAACCGGCTAGATCGGCCAGCTTTTTGCCGGAACGCTTCACCTCGGCGGCCAGATGCAGGGCGGTGAGTACGCCGTCTCCGGTGGTGGCGTGTTCGGCGAGGATGATGTGCCCGGATTGCTCGCCCCCGATGCCGTAGCCGTGGGCGCGCATTTCTTCGAGTACATAGCGGTCGCCCACGGCGGTTTGCACGGTGTTGATGCCTTCGTCCCTCATCGCGAGCAGCAGGCCCAGGTTGCTCATCACGGTGACGACGAGGGTGTCATCGGGCAGGGCACCCTTGGTTTTCAGCGACTTGGCGAGGATACCCAGAATCTTGTCGCCGTCCACCAGCGCGCCAGTGTGGTCTACGGCCAGGCAACGGTCGGCGTCACCGTCGAAGGCCACCCCGAAGTCGGCGATAGCGGCTACGACCACGGCCTGCAACTGCTCGGGGTGGGTGGAACCAGCCTTTTCGTTGATGTTGCGTCCGTCAGGGCTGGCGTTCATCACCACAACATCGGCCCCGGCGGCCCGTAGCGCTTCTGGGCCGACCACTGAGGCAGCCCCGTTGGCGGCGTCCACAGCGATGCGCAGACCGTCTAGCGGGCGGTAATCGAAGGTGGTGCCGACCGAACCGATCAGGTGTTGCACATATTTATCGACGGCGCTGCCGTTATCGACGCGCACCCGACCAACGGCGGCGCCGGTGGGCAAATCCCAGGGCTGGTCGAGCCATGCCTCGATGCGGTCTTCGACGGCGTCGTCCAGTTTGAGGCCGCCGCGCTGGAAGAACTTGATGCCGTTGTCGGGCATGGGGTTGTGCGAGGCGGAGATCATCACGCCGAGGTCGCAGTCGAGTTCGGTGACCAGGTGGGCCAGCGCGGGGGTGGGCAGCACGCCGAGGTCGATCACGTCCACTCCGGCCGAGGCAAGCCCGGCGGTGACGCCTGCGGCTAGGAATTCCCCCGACGCGCGAGGGTCGCGCCCAACCACGGCTCGCGAGCGGCGCCTGGTCTCGTGCCGAGCGGAACCCAGCTCGTGTGCGGCGGCGGTGCCTAACCGAAGCGCCAGCTCCGCAGTCACGTCGCGGTTAGCCAGCCCCCGTACCCCATCTGTCCCAAACAGCCGTGCCATCGAGCTTCCTTTCTCATCACAACAAGACCCCCAGCCTAGCGCCCCAAATGGTCGAGCCGACTCCGGGCGGTTGAGCAGAGAGCGCAGCGACTATGCCGAAACCACCCCGCACAACCTCACAGTGGTTGAGCCTGTCGAAACTACCAAAAACGCGGAACAACCAAGCAACGACAGCTAACGAATTCAGACAGCAAAATCAACCGGGTGATAGTTCGAGTAATACCGGCCCGAGACCGGAGTGAACCTCAACACGCAAAAATCAGGATCAGTGAAGGATTGCTCCGGGTAAGCTCCCTTGAACCTGTCCTGCCAGTATTTCTCCTTGACGCCCAGGTCGGTGACGATCTCCATATCGCCCTTCAGGAAGCAGCCCTGCCACTTGATACCCCGAGAGTAGAAGTAGACGCTAGCCTTCGGATTCATGGTGATGGCAGCGGCAAACTTCGAGGAAGTGTTGGTGCAGAAGTACAGCTCACTCAACGATTCGCGGTGTTTGCCGGGCACAACCGCCTTCGTCAACGGGTACCCATCCTCCCCCACACAGGTCAAGACGAACGTATTAACCTTCCGATACAGCCGCTCGGCCTGTTCTCTAACCTCAGTCATGCCGCCACACTAGCACCACAGGCCACCCCAGGGAGTCACGCCGAACCACTTACACGCTTAACCTGACAGTCCCCCTCGGGGCACCCGTGAGAGGGTGGCCATTGAAGAGTTGCGTGCGCTCAACTCCCGTCCACATGGCGCAACTTGGATCGAACGCCTGCATGACGCCATCAGTGAGGCTACGGACGAGAACGCGGAGCCGCCGGTCCCTACATCGCCCGCGCGCTCTACGGGCACGCGGGGCTAATCGGCGCATTGAGGGCCGCACGTAACTGGGGTGTACGACGCGCTGCTAACTGAGACCGGGATACCCCTCCATATTGCTACCGACCCAGATAGACGCTTCGCGGTCGCAGAGACTCTTGACAATGCCGCCGCAGTGTTGGAGAAGGCCCGCTGGGAACCAGGAGGCGACGCGCCCGGCCTGCGTCTGACCGTCATCGATAAAGGCCAGATCGATGTCTAGTCGATCTCGTTGAGTAATTCACCTCGATCATTGAAAAGCAGGCCCGGGCCACCCCTGGCACCAGGGAGTACATAGTAGTCAAAGCTGCCAGAGGTCCAGGTGGCACGGTTGCCGTCTTCTAGCACGTAGCTGTGGCTAGTCGCATAGGCGATGATGTCGCGACGTTTGAGACCAACCAGCGTCCCCTTGACTGCTACTCCTGCGGCTTGCCCATCAAACATGCGAGCAAGCACGCGGGGAGCATCAGCGCGGCAGGCCCGGCGCTCGCGGTCCCACTCCCCTGATGCCTTGTTACCGACGATGAAGATACCAACCATCCAGGTAAGGGCGAACAGCACTAGCGGTATCACTAAGAACGCGATCATGACGAACTCACCTCCTTAGTCCCGATGGGGTCGTGTCCGTCTCTGTGGTGCTACCAACTGGTAGCCGTCGCCACCAGCGTACGACAGCGGCGATGAACAGAGTAATTGCTAGCACTGGTATCCATCCCCCATAGATCAGGGCCGCTACCAGCCAAAAGGCCACGAAAACAGTCATTGGTACGGTCACCAGCAGTAACAGGGCGCTCATCACGACTCCTTCCCAGGAAAGTTGAACACAGCTATTCCTTCCATCCTGCGCCTATCGCGCACTTCCCGCAACCCCTGTTATCCCTGAAACTAGGTGCCCCGTGCCTGCTGAGCGCGCAATCGTTAACAAGCTATTGCTAGATGCTTCCCAGCTCCATAAGGAGGCCAAGAAGGCAGCGGATGCCTTAGATAAAGTTGGGGCAGCTGCTGAGGGCATCGGCAGTCAGTCTGAGAACGCTGGAACAAAAACCAAGGCGTCGTTCGGGTACATGTACGACTCAGCGGAGAAAGCCAGCCAGGGATTTACTACTGTCGGCCTTAGACTGACGGCCATCGGTGGCGCTATTGACACGGTATACACCAAGGCGCTAAAAACAGGGGTTGCGTACAACACTCTTCAAAAGACCTCCCGTGCGGCGCTGACAACGATCTTCCGTGACGACGAAGCTGCTAATCGGCAGATGGATCGCTTAGACGCGTTCGCTCGTACCAGTCCGTTCGCGAAGCAGGTGTTTATCGCTGCTCAGCAGCAGATGCTTGGATTTGGTATCGAGGCTGGGAAGGTAATCCCGTATCTGGATGCGATACAGAACTCTGTAGCAGCCATCGGTGGTGGTAACCAGGACGTGGCTGAACTGGCCGAGGTCATGGCCAAGGTACAGGCTACGGGCAAGATCACTGCTATAACGCTCCAAGAGTTCGGCCGCCGAGGTATTGACGCTGCGACGCTGATCGGCTCTCAGATGGAGATGACCGGCGCGCAAGTCTGTCAGTCCATAACCGCTGGAACGTTAGACGCCGGTGTGGCACTTGACGCGCTCGCGGCTGGGATGCAGTCCAGTTTTGGCGGCGCCGCCGCTGGCGTTAAGGAAACTTTCGTGGGCGCGACTGATCGGGTTAAGGCGGCTTGGCGTGATCTTGCGTCGGAGCTGGCGACCCCTCTGGTTGATCCCAACGGAGGCGGGGCGTTGGTATGGCTTCTGAACTGGGCTGCCGATGTGATGCGTGCGTTCCAATCGCTCCCTGAGCCGATCAAGTGGACTGTGGTGGGAATGGGGGCACCCGAGGATAGTAGCCCACGATAGTTCGCTACGGTCTTACCCGAGAACCGACGAGAACCATCACTGCGACTCTGAGCAGACATGTCGTTAACCCAAGCGACCACAAGATCACGAGTAATAGCATCAATAGGCCACTGCACCAACTGCCTAAACCCGGTATCGAGTTGCCGCAAATACCGGTACCGGGTCGCGTCATCAATCCCAGGCCGAGCCTCAATAGCCTGGCGTCCAAACTCCCCCAGCGTCGGCGTCCCACCACCCCTGACCACACTCTGCTCACGCGAACCAAGTACAACCAACGCTTGGTCCGGGCCTAAATCATCGACTAACCTAGCGAACTGACGAGCGCCACGCTCAGTGTCAAAAGTGTTAGAGGTCTGCCGTCCGTTGTGGCGGTACAACACCTGCCAGGAGGTCACTCCAGTGCGAGATACGTAGTGCCGAATCGAGGCCATAGCTTCCTCCAAACCATGTTGATGCCATCAACACACTACTGCTAAAACTAGCCAACCGCACGAC
>WQZL01000045.1 GCA_009780755.1 Promicromonosporaceae bacterium
GCGCCTGGCCGAGCTGGTGGCGGACAAGGATCACACCATCGCCAGTGGTTTCGCCGCCGCCCACCTGGTCTGCGACGCGTTGGTGCGTACCGGGTCGACGGATACCGCCTACCACCTGCTGTTGCAGACCAAGTGCCCGTCCTGGCTGTACCAGGTGACGATGGGGGCCACGACGGTCTGGGAGCGCTGGGATTCGATGCTGTCGGATGGCTCGATCAACCCCGGTGACATGACCTCGTTCAACCACTACGCCTACGGCACGGTGGCGGATTTCCTGCACCGCGTGGTGGCCGGGTTGGCGCCGGGGACGCCCGGCTACGCGCAAGTGGAGTTCGCCCCCCGCCCCGGCGGTGGCCTCACTCACGCCGAAGCATCACTACAGGTACCGGCGGGCCTGATCCGCAGCGCCTGGCACCGCGAGGGCGAGGTGTTCACGCTCACGGTGACAGTTCCCCCTGGCCACACCGGCATCGTGTATCTGCCCGACGGCTCCGCTCCCATCAAGGTCGGCCCCGGCATCACCGAACACACCTGCCCCTGGCGGGCAGCCTCGGCAGACCCCGAACGCCCCCGCAAACTAGACATGTCCAACCCCGAAGACCGCGCCGAATTCTTCCGCCGCCAAGCCGAAGGGACGCAACCCCTGTGAGATCGGTAATCCGGGCTGAGATCGGTTGGTCTCCCTACCGATCTCAGCCCGGATTACCGATCTCACAAGCATCCGACCAGCACCATAAAGGAGCATCATGACCACCGTATCTGCCCGGAGGTTCTTGCCGGAGATTGAGGTGCGGCTGCCGCACATCTTGCCGTTTGCCTCGTATGGCGAGATGACGCCGGAGGCAAACGCCGCCTGGAACGCGCCGTTTGGCCCGGCGGACGAGTTTGACCTTGATGTACGCAACACCGCCTTCGACGGCCCGCACGGGCCAGTGCCGGTACGGGTTTATACCCCACGCACTCCCGCTCCAGCAGGCGGGCGCCCGGCGCTGGTGTGGTCGCACGGCGGGGCGTTCTTCTTTGGCAACCTCGACATGCCCGAGGCCGACGTCACCTCCCGCGCCGTGGCCGGGCGCGCGGACGCCGTGGTCATCTCCGTTGACTACCGGCTGTGCCCCAACCCCTTCGCCGGGGAGACCGGGCCGAATGCGGTGCGCTTCCCCATTCCACATGACGACGTGTTGGCCGCGTTTGACGGCGTGCACGCGGCGGCCGAAGAGCTGGGCATCGATCCGGCCCGCATCGCCATCGGCGGCTCGTCTGCCGGAGCTAACCTCGCCGCCGGGGTGGCGTTGCGCCTCTCCGAAGAGGGGCGAACGCCGTGGCAGATGCTACTCATCTTCGGCGTCTTCCATTCACCACTCCCCAAGCCTTCCCCAGAACTCGCCGAGGCGTTGGCCATCGTGCCTCCCGCGCTCGGTGGAACACCGAAGGCGGACGGCCCTGGCCCAATCGAGCTGAACTACTACGGCGATCTCGGCCCCGTCCCCCACGCCATGCCCGGCCACGCAAGCGACCTGTCCGTGATGCCGCCCGCCTACCTGGAGAGCGACGAGTTCGACGCCCTGCGGGCCTCCGGCGAACTCTTCGCTCTCCAGCTACGCGAGGCAGGCATCACGGTTGAAGAACGCCTGGTGCCGGGCGTCCCCCACGGCCATCTCAACTGGATCGGCCTATCCGAATGCACCAAAACCCACGAGGCGATGGCCACCCGCCTGCGCCGCGCGTAATCGACCTGTCGCACTCAGACAACGTTTGTCTACCCAAGGGTAGACAAAATGGTAGATATGGTAGACAATTAATGTATGAGCCTCAACATAAAGAACAAGCGAACTGTCGCTCACATTGATCGGCTCGCTCATCGACTTGGCAGCACAAAAACGAGTGCCGTCGAAGAGGCCGTCGTGCGCTGGCTGCGCGAACTCGACGCGCAGGGGGACACGGACGCGGCGCAGGAACGCCGCCTTGCCAAGCAAGCGGCAATCAACCGTTTCCGGGAGGAGATCAGGATCAATGTTGTCCATGAGCCTGGCCTTCGAGAACGCCTGGATGCCGAAATCTACGACGAGGCAGGGCTGCTGCGATGATTATCGACACCTCAGCAATCATGTCCGTGCTGCTTGATGAGCCAACGGCTGATGCCATCTCGGAAGCCTTGACAGCCACATCGGACGTTCAGCTTTCGGCAGCCTCGCTAGTGGAACTCCAGGCGGTCATAAGCCATCGTGGCGATGTTCAACTGTCCAGGCGCGCGGACGCATTCCTAAAGGTGTACGACGTTGAGGTGGTTGACTTCACCGCCGAGCACGCACAGATTGCCCGGAATGCCTACCGCGACTTCGGGCGTGCCAGCGGACACCCGGCAAGGCTTAACTTCGGCGACTGCTTCTCGTACGCCCTCGCGTACGCCACCGATAAGCCGCTGCTCTATGTCGGCGACGACTTCTCCCAAACCGACATCCGATCGGCCCTTCCGCGCTAAACCGCCTGCCAGGTGGTGAATTCTTCTAGTTTGAGGAAGAAGTCCTCGAAGACTAGGCGGAGGTCTACCTGGGTGTAGATGCGCATGAGGCGGGAGTCCTGCACCTGACGGTAGGCGCCGTCGGCGGTGATCTGCGGGGTGGGACGCTGCACGTAGAACGACGAGGTGGGGTCCGGCTCAAAGATGGAACGTAACGCCGTGAGCAGCACCAACGGCTGGTCGCCCATCGGGTACGTCTCCGAAACCGGCATGAAGTTCGAGATGCGCTGTTGCAGCTCCGCGATGTGGCCATATAGCCACTCCCCCAGCTCACCACGAGTTGCCACGCGCAACCGCAGCTCTGCGTCGCTCATCAAGCACTGCCGGTAAGTGTCGCGGGGAACCTGCCAGATGGTCAGCGCCTGTGTCTCGAAGCAAACCCGCGCCGCAGTTACGTCGATCAATAGGTTGTACTCGATTGGCATCGCACCCACCGGCGGCAGCGCCAGCCCGGCATGTTCTGCCCCACCAATCCACACCAGCGTCAGCCGCTCGGCCACGCGCGGCTCAATCAAGATAGCCGACGCCAGATCGGTCAGGCCACCCCCGGCCGCGTAGAAAAGCGGGCGGTCGTCATCCTTCATGGCCTCCGCGATGATGGCGGCTGCGGCTGCCGAAGGTTGTGGTGTATTCATGTCCGCCAGACCCACCTCGGCACCGGTGACGATCACCTCGGTGCTGGTGATGCCCATCCGGGCGAACACATCACGAGCGACCAGCGTGGCATTTGCGGCCTGCGTCGTCGTCGGGTCAAAGTGGTCGCCTTCCCGCAGGTGTGAGGCCACGACCAGCGAAATCTCCACCGATGGGCACAGCAGGTGGTGTACCAGCTGGTAAAGGTCGTCCGGATCGCCGGAGAAGTCGTTGTCGATGATGACGCGGGTGCCCGGAACGGGGAAGGGGTGCCGACGCCACGGCGCCTCACCCAGACGCCAGGTTTTGGGGTGGGTGATGATCGATTCGGGGGCGGGAACGCGGGTCATGGGTTGGGTGTCCTTTCTGGGTTCTGCGACTCGCTTCGCTCGCAGAATAACGAGGGGGCGCAGGATGGGGCTAGGCGGCTTGCCAGCGGGCGAAGGCGGCCAGTTTTGCGTAGAAGTCTTCCAGCGCCAAACGGGCGTCGAGATGGGTGTACACCCGCATGTCGCGAGCGCCGGGCACCGGCGTGTAGGTGGCATCGAGGTTGAGCAGCGGCTTGGGAATGGTAGTGAACGCCGACGAGCCGGCCTCCATGCCGTAGCAGCCGCGCAATGCGGTCAGCAGCACGAGGGGGTTGTCACCCAGGCAGTACGCCTCACCGATTGGGGCGATCTCCGCGGCCCAGCGAGCCTGGATGTGGTTGATCTCGTCGTAGAGGTGTTGTCCCAATGGGCCGGTGCGAGCCACCTTCTCCAGCAGCTCGGCGTCGGTCACCTGAAAGCTGGAGTAGGCGTTAAAGGGGCACTGCCAGATGTTCAGCGTCGGGTTGGCGAAACACACCCCGGCGGCCAGCGGGTCGATGCTGAGGTTGTACTCCTTCATCGAGGGCGGAAGTTGCATCTGCTTGCCCAGACCCTCGTGCGGGTGGCCACCGATCCACACCAGGGTGATCTTCTCGGCAATGGCTGGCTCGATCAGCAGGGCCGAGGCCAGATCGGTCAGGCCACCCCCGGCGGTGTACATGATCGGTCGTTCGTCGTCCTTTAGCGCTTCGGCGATGATGGCCCGCGCCGCCGGGGAGTCCTGCGGGGTCTGCGCGTCAACCAACGCCTCCTGGGCGCCCGTAACTATCACCTCGGTGGAGATCAGGCCCATCCGAGCGAAAATGTCCCGCGCGACCAGGGTGCCGTTATTGGCGGTGTTCGGGCCGCGATCCTGCCAGTCATCCGGAGGCAGGTGCGAGGCGACAACCAGCGGAATCTCCACCGTTGGGGAGAGAAGATGATGAACTAGCTGCGGCAGGTCGTCCGGGTCGGAGGAGAAGTCGTTATCGATAATTACTCGATGCCGCGCCGAGGGGAAGGGCCGCTCCCGCCAGGGGGTTTCACCGAGGCGCCAGGTTTTGGGATGAGTGACGATGGACTCAGGGGCAGGGACGCGAGACATGAATGCTCCTACTGGGTCGATGAGGGGATGGGCGTGGTTGACCTGGCAAGACGTTGGAGGCGTTGAGCGGCTTGTACCCCGGCTTGCGCTCCGACTAACGGGATGGTGACCGCAATCAGCGTAAGCACGGCGGCGGTGACTGTGGCCACTCGCAGACCCTCCCCGGTGATGATGTCGATCACTAGGGCGCCGATCATCTGTCCGGCGATGCCTCCCAGCATCAGCAGCAGTACACCGATGCGGTGCACCACGGCCACTGCGATAGTCGCGGTGCCAATAGCCATCACGCCCCCGAGGTACAGCGCCGGATTTCCCGGAAGCGAGTTGTGGGCGGGGCCGCCGCGGATTAGCAGCGAGACCCCATAGGCGACCGCCATGCCGACGATGGCGAGGTTGAAGTTCATCACGTTCGTGGCGATCACCCCCGCCGAGGTTGAGGAGGGGCCACCGGGAGCCTTTGAGGCCACCGCCCGGACATGTCCGTTGAAGCCCTGTTGTACGGCCTGAAAGAAGCCGACAAATAGGGGCAGCACCGCCAGCCATAGGGCGTCCGCTTCATCGAGACCCCCACCAAGTACCGCGATCATCGCGGCGACCACGGCCAGTATCGGCCCAAGTAGTCGGGGGGCGGTGATTGGCCGCTTGCCACCGGGAGCCAGTCCCCTCGCGTCCACGAACAACGAACCAATCGAGTTACCGGCGACGATGGCCACGATGAACACCGCCACCCCAAGCGCCGAAACCGTCACCCCCTGGCTGATGGCCATCGCGGTGCCGCCGAGGCCACCAATCAGGTGCCACCACCTAAGCCCGCCGCCTCGTCGAACGTTACGCAGCACCTCGCGGATGCCAGCCCGGGCGCGCGGCGCAAAGCACAGAGTGATCCAGAAGATGGTTACCGGTACCGCGGCGGAAAGCACCGCGGCGAAGAACGGATCGCCCAGATCGCCAGCCAGTGTGCCCTGCATGCGCGACCCCAGGGCGGTCAGAATCCCACCCACCCCGGCGAGCAGCACGAAGAACGCCTTGCGACGTTCGGTGCTGCCGGATACGTGTGGAGACATGGGAGCGGTTTTCCTAGCGGTTGGAGAGTCTGAGCGGGTTACCAGACACGGATACGGGAGGTGGGGTAGGCGAGCGGGCCAGCCGGATATGTGGCCTCGTAGTCTTTGCTGCGGCCGATAAGGTCAATGTCGGCGACGATGGGACTGCCGTCAGGGTTCTCGAAGTCGGCATCCACAATGCGGACGCGGCCCAGATCAGCGCCGGTAATCACCGGGCTGATCGGCGCGAAGACGCCCTCGGGTGCCTCGATTTCGAGCCAGACTTGCTCCCCTTCCTCGACTATTCGAACGGCGCCGGGTACTCCGCTGAGATCGAGCGCGCCTTCTTCGCCTACCCGCGGCCTAGCCCCGCCCACGTAGGCATTACGAGCGATGTATGCAGCCTGTCGCTGGAAGTGGAAGCGGGCGTGATCGCCGCCCAGGTTGGCCCTCGGGGCAACGGCTTCCAGATATTCCTCCCAGGTGGCGGGGAACTCGTCATAGATGTGGGTGCCGTAGCCGTTGGGGTCGAAGCCCTCGACAATCATCGGGAGGGGTTCGGTTCGGTTGTAGGCGAGGGTCGGGGTGGTTTCGACACGCTCGCTGCGCTCGCTACTCAACCACCCGGGCGGCGCGCCGATGAAGAGGTTGCCGTAGTAGCGGTCGTCGCCGGGGTAGATGAAGGAGTAGCCAGCCACGTTGGTTGAGTGCGGCAGGTGGTATGGCGTGGCCCGGTCGAGTACGGGTTGGACGCGCACGGCCCCGGCCAGCAGATTGTTGATGATCGCGTTGCCCTGGGAAAACAGTTCCACCGAAATCGGCGAAGCCAGCACGTTGTGATCGACGGTGGTGGGGCCGTGGCAGACCTCGATGAACAGGTCGCGCGTGTTGTTGTACAGCAGATTGCGGCTGATGCGCGTGCCTTGCACCTGCCAGTCCAGCCAGATGCCCAGCGTCGAGGTGTGGATGCGATTGCGGATTATCTGCACGTCGATGGGGGCGTGCAGTTTGATGGCCGCGATCTCGAAGCCGTTGAATTCGTGCTTGGTGCCGATGCGATAAATGTGGTTGTCCTCGATGGTTGAGAACACGCAACCCAGATGCCCGACAATGCCGTTTTGCCCGCAGTCGAAGATGGTGTTGCGCCGCACGATGTGCGAGCCGATGTGTTCCTTGGCCCAGCCATAGTCGCGGGCGGTGAACACGGCCTCTAGTTGGTATTGGTAGCCGGGCTTGTCGCCGCGGTCGGTGGCGTAGTTGTGGCCGGTGGTGATCTCTTTGCCCAGCGAGATGCCGGAGCATTTGGAATCGCGGATTATGTTGTCCTCGATGATCCAGCCCTTGGCCCAGTTTGGGCCGATCAGCCCTGGCTGGTCGGCGGTGGGCGGCGTCCACGGGGTGGCCGCGTGGGCCAGCTCGAAGCCGCGCACGGTCACGTAGTTCAGGTGGTTGCGCTCGGGATAGAACACGGCCGGGCGAACGTTGATCTCCACCAATGCCTCGTTGGGGTCGGCGCCGTGGAAGTTCGCCCAGATGGTGGTTACCTCTTCGGTGACCTCGACGTACCAGACGTAGCTGGACTGGTCGGGGTCGACCAGCGGCACGTTGTGACCCGTCCAGCGGTAATAGACGCTTTCGACCCGTTGCGGGTTTGAGACCGCCGCGCGGGAGAACACCTCGTGGAAGGAGCGGCCGTCTAGGTATACCTCCCCCAGATGTGGCCAGGGTTCGCCACCGGGGCGGATGGTCCAGTCGCCCCAGATGCGCTCGACGTAAGGGTTGAAGTCGCCGAACAGGGAGTTGGGGATGACCGCGCGCCACACGTCGTCGTCCTCCCGCATCCAGCCGGTGATCCGCTCGGAACCCTTGATAATCACCTTCTCCTCCCGCGCGGCCTCGAAGGTCACGCGCCGGGCGTCGGATAGCCCACCGCGCACGGGCCGAACCCATTCGCGGTAGGTGCCCTCGTGGACCCTGACCGTGCCGCCTGGCCGAACCAGCTCCGCGGCGCGCTGAATGGTGCGCAGTGGGGCGGTCTCGGTGCCGTCGGCGTGGTCAGACCCGGTCAGGGCCACGTGGAGGATCATGAAAGGTTCCGTTTCTGAGTGTTCCGTCATCCTGCATTATTCCTTTCGTCATCCTGCGCGAAGAGAGCCCAGCGAACGGAGTTGCAGGACCTAGAGATGACGGTTACCGCCGGGTCTAGGCCCTGCGACTCGCTCCGCTCGCACAGGGTGACGAGGGGCTAAACAACATTGAGCAATTCGGGCAGCGCCTGGATGGTCCAGGTGGCGCCTTCGTGGGCGGTGGCGTCTCCGATGGCCACACAACGCATCCCGGCGGCGATGGCCGCATCTACGCCCGCGAAGGCATCCTCGACCACGATGCAGTCGGCCGGAGCCAACCCCAGCTTCTCGGCGGCCTGAAGGAACACCTCCGGGTCGGGCTTGGAGGCCGAAATCGTGGTGCCGTCCGCGATGGCGTCGAAGGCGTCAAGCAGCCCGATGCGTTTTAGAATGGGCACGGCGTTCTTCGAGGAAGAGCCGATGGCCTGCTTTATGCCCCACTGCCACAGCACTTCCAGGGTCTCCACGACGCCGGGGTCGGCGTCGCCCGGGGTGAGCCGGTCAAGCAGCCGCACATACTCGTCGTTCTTTTCCGTCGCCAAGGTCAGCTTCTCCTCGGCAGAAAGCTCGACCGGGCCAAGGGAGAGCAGGATGTCCAGGCTCTCCATTCGCGAGACGCCGCGCAGCCGGTTGTTATCCTCGGCCGTGAACGTGATACCCAGGCGCTCCGCGATACCCGACCATGCCTCGAAATGCAGGTTGTCCGTGTGGACGAGTACCCCGTCGAGGTCGTAGATGATTCCCTTGATCTTGCTCACAGCCGAGTGTCCCAACGTCCCAGGAACGGGTCGGTCGGGGCGGTGCCCTGGAATTCGGCCTCGCCGCACAGCGCCGCCATCAGGTGGTCGAAGACGTACGGTGAGGAGTTGTACGTGTTGATGAAGGTGCGCACGCGCGGCACGTCCAGCAGGTGATATGGGTTCTCCACCGAGATGAACACCGTGGGCGTGGTGGTAATGAACTCTGGCACATCGGCGCCCATCGGTTCCTTCCAGACGATCCGCACACAAGTCTGGTTCGACTTCACCGAGAGGTTGGCCAGGTAGACGATCAGGTCGTAGTTGTCGGTCACATCGGTGGTTGGGATGGTGCGTCCCTCCCAGCCCTCGGCCGGCTCGAACTTGGTGACCTCGTGGCCAGCCTCGCGCAACCGCTCCATAAAGCCGTCCAGGATGCCTTCGCCCGAGATGCCGTAGCCCCAGCCATCGCCCTCTAGCCCGTAGAACAGCACTCGCTTGTACCGCTCGGGGGTAATAGGCAGCACGCCCGCTTCCTCCTTGACCAGCGTCACGGAGCGGGCGGCGATGTCGCGGGCGACGGCCACATGCTCGGGAGTGCGGAGCAGTTCGGCGGCGTTTGCGGCAGGCAGGTTGTCGCAGAGGTGCAGGCCAAGCGATGCCTTCAGCGCCAGAATGCGGGTGATCGCCTCGTCCAAACGCTCGGGCGTGATGGTGCCGTTCGCGATACCCTCGCGCATGTAGCCGTAATCCTCATCGAAGTTCTTGGTGAAGAGGAACATGTCGCAACCGGCGGCGATGGTGGCGGGCACGGCATCCTTGCGGGGCAGCACCTGGGCCATGCCAGACATGGTGGTGGCATCGGTGACCACCAGACCGTTGAAGCCGAGGCTGCCGCGCAGCAGATCGTTCAACAGCTCCTTGGCGACGAGGCCGGGCAGCACATCCTTGTCGGCCAGACCGGGGCACAGCGCCTTGGAATATTCGGGGAGCATAATGTGCCCAGCCATGACAGTGCGGGCACCGGCGTCAATGGACGCCTGGTAAACCTTACGGAAGGTGGCGTCCCACTCCTCGACCGTCATGGTGTTCACCGAATTGAGCAGGTGTTGGTCGCGGTCGTCAACGCCGTCACCGGGCCAATGCTTGATCGAGGTCGCCATTCCGGCGGCCTCCATCGCCGTGACGTACTCGGCGCCCATCTGGGCTACCAGATCGGTGTCGCCGCCGAAGGCGCGGGTGGCGACGATGGGGTTTCGATAGTTCAGGTCTAGGTCGATCACCGGGCCGAATGACCAGTTGATGCCGACGGACATGGCTTCGGCGGCGATCACCTTGGCGGCGGTAGCGGCGGTCTTTGGATCGCCGGTGGCGCCAATGGCCATCAGGGCGCCAGTATGGGTGCCCTCGGGAATGGTTTGGGTGACGCCCGCCTCTAGGTTCGCCGCGATCAGCATCGGGATGCGCGTCGAGGTTTGCAGGGTGGTGACGGCGCGGCTTGCCTCACCCACGGGCATGTTGCGGAGCATGACGCCACCGACACGCTTGTTCTTGGCTAGGTCGGCCAGGTACTCGTCGTCGTCGGAGTAGGTGAGCTGGCAGAACAGCTGGCCGAGCTTGTCGTCGGCGTCCATCGTGGCGAGGGTGTCGGTTACCCACTTGATGCCAGTCTCATCGAGGTTGAATGGGGCCTTGCTGAGATCCATCGTCTTGCTCCTTGCGATTGGGGTTGTGGGCGTTCTTGGATAGCGGCGGGCCTGCCCGCGAGGGGTAGTGCGTCAGGCCCGCCGCCAGTCTGGGGTTATTCGAGTGGTTGAGTGGGGCTAATGAGGGAGGCTCTTGTCGAACTCACCATCGGAAGTGGTTTCGACACGCTCGTTCCTCGCTACTCAACCACCCGGGGTTGCTCAACCGGCGGCGGTGGCTAGCGCCGGGGCACCAGCTACTGTGGCCTCCCGAGCGGCCTCCTCCTCGGCAATCGCCTGTGCCGCCAGCAGTTGACGGCGGTCTTCGCGGCGAATTTTCTGCTTGACCGGATCGGCCACGGGGGCGGCCATCCACAGGCGTTGCGTGTAGGGATGCTCTGGACGGCAGGTGACCTCCGCGGTATCACCGGCCTCGACGATCTCGCCCTTCCACATCACGGCAACCCGGTGGGAGATGTGCCGCACCACATCCAGGTCATGCGTGATGAACAGGTATGCGACCTTCGTGCGGTCCTGAATTTCCTTGAATAAGTCGAGTACGCGGGCCTGGGTAGACAGGTCGAGGGCCGAAACCGGCTCATCGCAGATAATCAGCTCCGGGTCGAGAGCGAGCGCGCGAGCGATAGCGATGCGTTGCCGCTGCCCGCCGGAGAACTCCCGCGGCAGGCGATGCATGGCGTCGGCGGGCAGGCGCACCTCTTCGAGCAGGTTCGCCACCCGCTCCCTAGCCTCGGCCTTTGACATCTTCCGGGTCGGTGGCGGTTCGACAAGAGTCTCCTCATCCATCTCGGGCATCTTCTGGGCCGATGGCGGCTGTTCGAAGAGACCCTCCTCATCAACCCTGGGCACCCGCCGGGCCAGCAGCGGCTCGGACAAGATCGCCTCGATGGTCATGGCCGGATTCAACGAGGTGTACGGGTCTTGGAAGACGACTTGCACGTCCTTGCCAATCTCCCGGCGCCGCCTGGCCGAGATGTTGCCGATCTCCTCGCCGTGCAACGTGATTGAGCCCTCCGTCACCGGGGCCAGGCCGAGTACGGCCCGGCCCAGCGTCGTCTTACCCGAGCCAGACTCCCCGACCAGGCCGACACATTCGCCGGGACGGATGTCCAAGCTGACGCCCTTGAGCGCCCGGAACGGCTTGGCCCTAAACCCCTTGATTGGATACTCGACCACCAAGTCCTTGACGGTCAGCAGTGGCGCGGTCATGCGGGAACCTCCTCAAGAAACTCGCTGGGGGCGGGGTCTACCCAGGGTTCGCGTATCTCTTCGGGGTCCAGGATGGCGCCGAATAACTGCTTGGTATACGGGTGTTCGTGTGTGCGGAACATCGTCTCGGTGTCGCCACGTTCGACGATGTAGCCCTCCTGCATCACCATGACCCGGTCGCAGATGTCCGCGACTATGCCGAAGTTGTGGGTAACCATCAGCACCGCCACCCCCATCTCCTGCTGCAACTTGCGCAGCAGTTCGAGAATTTCAGCCTGCACGGTTACGTCAAGGGCCGTGGTCGGTTCGTCGGCGATGATTAGGTCCGGCTCGCAGCTGATGGCCGCGGCGATCAGCACGCGCTGGGCCATGCCGCCAGAAACCTGGTGTGGGTAGCTTCGGAACACCCGCTCTGGGTCGGCGATCTCCACCCGCCTAAGCAGGTCAAGCGCCCGCTCCTTGGCGTCGGCCTTGGAGATGGCCAGGTGGTGACGCATTGGCTCGATCAGCTGCTGACCGATGGTGAACGACGGGTCGAGGTTGCTCATCGGTTCCTGCGGAATGTACGAGATTTGCATGCCGCGAATCTCGGCCATTTCCTGTCCCGAGAGCAGCGCCAGATCCCGCCCCTGCCACAACACGCGCCCGGCCAGGATGGAGCCGCCCTCGGAGAGCAGCCGCATCACGGCGAAGGCGGTCTGGGTCTTGCCTGAGCCGCTCTCACCAATCAGGCCGACAACCTCACCCTTGTTTACGTTCAGGTCGATGCCGTGAACGATCTGCTTAATGGAAGCATCCGGCATGGCGTAACCGATCTTCAGCCCCTCAACGCGCAGCAGTTCGTCGTCGGCCATCTCCACGAGCGTCCCGGGTAGGGCTTTGACCTCAGCGGCCTTGTCCGCAGCGATCTGCTTGCCTACCCGGCGAATGGTGGCCGGGCTGGTGCGTTGCGTGCCGTCCAGGGCGTCGCGCAGGGAATTGGCGATCAGCGTCAGGCACAGGCAGAACAGCGCTAGAACAACAGAGGGCCAGAGCATCAAGATGGGCGCGGTGTGAATGCGGCCAAAGGCATCAGAGACCATGCCGCCCCAGGAGATCATTTGTACGTCACCCAGGCCCAGAATCTCGATACCGGCCTGGATGCCGAGCGCGATCATCATCATGAACGCGGCCTGGATCAAGATCGGGCCGCGCACCACGCGCAGCACGTGGCGGAAGATGATCCGCCAATCGGTTAGGCCCGAGACGCGAGCGGCGTCCACATACAGTTCGTTACGCACGGACTGTACGGTGGCGCGCACCAGGCGGTAGGTGCCAGCCGAAAGCAAGAGGCCGAAGATGGCCATCATCCACCAGATGGAGGGGCCGATTACCGCGCGAGCGGCGAGCAGGATGACCATGCCCGGCAGAGCCTGCAACAGCGAAGCGGTGTTATTCGACAGGGAGTCAAACCACTTGCCGAAGTATCCGGCGATCAGGCCCGAGACCGTACCAATAGCCACGGCGACGCCAACAGACAAGATGGCGCCGAGAATCGAATTGCGACCACCGTAGAGCAGGCGGGTGAGAACATCGCGGCCAGCATTGTCCGCGCCCAGAATGTGTCCGTTTTCCCCCATGCCAGCCAGGTTGGCTTGGAGGTTGGTCTGCCGAGGGTCGAAAGAACTCAGCATCGGGCCAAAAATCACCGCGAGGATAAGGAAGATCAAAATTGCGCCGACTACAACGGCCTGCGGGTCACGCAATAACCGCCTAAATGGACTAGGGGGTGCAGAGGTACTCATGAAACACGCACCTTCGGGTTGAGCCAGCCCTGCGCGATGTCAAGCAGCAGGTTGACGATGACGACAATGATGGCAACCGTAACGATTAGCCCCATGAGAATTGGCACGTCACCCGCGCTTGAAGCGCTGGCCGAAAGTGAGCCGAGTCCGGAAATGTTAAACACGCGCTCGATGATTACCGTACCTCCGAGCATGCCTACGAACTGTAAGGCGATCACGGCCAGACCGGGACCGGCCGCATTGCGCAGCGAATGCTTGAAGATCACGGAGCGGGCGGGCAGGCCGCGGGAGCGCAACGTGCGCACGTAATCCTGTTGCAGCACGTTTATCATCGCCGCCCTGATCTGTTGGGCCGAGGAGGCCACGCCGCCAACGAGCAGCGCCACCACCGGCAGGGTGATGGAGTGCAGCCAGCCGGTAATCGAATCACCCGGCTCGGTGAAGCCGGTGGCATAAAACCAGCCCAGGTTAAGCGCAAAGAGCATTACTAGGCCAATGGCGATCAAGAAGCTTGGAATAGCGGCGCCACCGAGCGAAAGCGTCTGTACGGTGCGATCCATCCAGGTGCCACGCTTTAGGGCCGCAAATACGCCCACGAACATGGCGATAATGGCCGAAAGCAGCAGCGAGACGAGTACCAGGGAAAGCGTCGCCACCAAACGGCGACCGATTTCGCCAGTTACCTCAACGCCTCGGTTGACCCAGGAGTTGCCTAAGTCGCCTCGGATGGCGTTAGTTAGCCAGTCCCAATACTGGACGGGCAGCGGGCGGTAAAGTCCGAGTTCTTGGTAGAAACGGTCTACGGCCTCTTCGGAGGCGAAGTCACCCAGGATGCGGCGGGCAGCGTTACCGCCGGTGATGTAGAGCAGGCTGAACGCGATCACGGAAATCGCGAACACCATCAGGATGCCGTTTGAGATGCGGCGCCCTAGAAACGCAAGCACTTGTTTACCCCTCTTCGTTGAGTGCGACAACCGCTAGTGGCGGGACGACCCGAGAGTGCCGCCCCGCCACTAGTAGGTTGTTAGTTAGCCGGTGAGATTAGGTACGCCGGGGGCATGATGTTAATCATGACCGGGGTGAAGCTAACCCAGTCGGCGAAGATCGCGGTGGCCCGGTTGTAGTAAATCGGGGCAAACCAGGCGTTCTCCACCAGCCAGGCGCTCAAGTCCTGAGCGGCCTGACGGGCATCGGCGTCCGAACCAGTCTGAATGACGTTCAGGTAGGCGGCAACCTCAGGGTCGGTCGAGCTGAACGGGTTAAACAGGCCGGTCGGCACCACGGAATACTGGGCCTGCTGCCAGGTGTCGGTGGTGGACAGCCACATCGGGAAGATCGAGTAGCGACCGGTCTGGATGTCGTTGAACAGTTCACCAGGGGCGGCTGCGGTCAGCTCAAAGGTCAGACCGATTTCGGCGGCCTGCTGCACGATTGTGTCGATCAGGCCCGCGTCAAAAGCGCCACCGGTCATGAAGGTGATGGTGGCACCCTCAAAGCCGGCTTCCTGCACCAGTTCGAGGCCACGAGCCGGGTCGAAGGGGTAACGGTCGAGCAGCGCTGGAACGTAACCGGTGGTGGCCGGGCCGAAGATCTGGTTGGTCACCTCACCGCGACCGTGGTTGAACACGGCGAGAATGCCCGCGCGGTCGATTGCGTAGTTGATGGCTTGGCGAACGCGAACGTCGGCCAGCGCCGGGCTGGTCTCGCCATCGCGGTCAACAAGCAGCAAGCCGAACCAGTCGAGCAGGATGTTCGCGGTCTCAAAACCGGCGTCCTCGAACTGCGGCACTACGCCCTGGTCGCCCCAGACGTTGGCGGCGTCGATCTGGCCACCGAGGATGGCGTTGTTTAGGGCGGTGACATCCTCAAAGAAGGTCATGGTGATGCGCTCGAAGCGATCTAGGTTCTCGGCGTCCCAGTAGTTGGGGTTCGGGATGACGGTGTAGGAATGACCGGGAGTGGAGCCAGCAAC
>WQZL01000046.1 GCA_009780755.1 Promicromonosporaceae bacterium
AATCTGCAGAAGGCCATCGTTCTTCACGAAGAAACCCACGCAACATTCAAGCGGGTGTTACCAGAGGATCACCCTGACACCCTCGGCTCGGCGAACAACCTCGCCATCTGCTACCAGGGTTTGGGTGGGGAGGAGAATCTGCAGAAGGCCATCGTTCTTCACGAAGAAACCCACGCAACATTCAAGCGGGTGTTACCAGAGGATCACCCTGACACCCTGAATTCGGCGAACAACCTCGCCAACTGCCGTGAGCTGTTGGCTGAGTTGTTGAGTGAGGGGTAGTCACCCGCCGTTGGTTGAGTAGGGCCGCTTGCGGCCCGTGTCGAAACCAAGGAGCGAGGAACGAGCGTAGTCGCAGAACCTAGAGTTACGAGTAAGCGTCTGGGTCTAGGTCCAGCGAATCCAGTCGCTTCGCTCCTTCCGAGCGCGATGACGTAGGGCACTAGGTAATCCGCCCACAAATTGGAGTGACACCTGGGTGTTACACTTGGAGTATGCCTACTACCTTGCCTCGGTCGGCGGTGACGCATACGCCGCGTATCCAACATGCGCTAGCAGTCGCGGCGGCCAGGTGGCCCGAGGCTGCCGGAAAACCTGGCGTACTGCTGGCCAACCTAGCAGTCGAGGGTGCGCAACGAATCGAGCGCGAGCTTGCGCCAGCCTCAGTTCCGCCGCTGCGCTTGGTTTCAACTGGGGGCCGAAAGATCACTCGGGAAATGGTGGAGGAAGCTCTTGCCAACGAATACTGAACTACCTGATGTCAACGTGCTATTGGCGCTGGTTGTGCCCGAACACGACGATCATCAGGCAGCAACAACCTGGTTCCAAGAGGCTAGGCTGGTGGCAACAACCCCACTAACTGAGACTGGGTTGGTTCGGCTACTGATGAATCCGAGCGTGATGGATCAAGGCGTCCAGACCGGGCAAGCCGCCCTTCGGGCGATGAACGATTTGCGTGAACAGTCCCGAATGACATTCATCGTCGATGATACGTCTCTCGCGGCTGCTGCGGTGAGAACTCTTAGCCTTCAGGGAAGCCGTCAGGTAACCGACCTGCACTTGCTGAATGTGGCCGTGACCGTTGGAGCCACACTGGTGACCTTCGATGCCAGAATCATCGCGCCATTGACCCTACGCGAACGCCGCCATGTGAAGCTGCTCGGGAACTAGTATTCCATCGCGGCTGGGGCTAGGGGCCAGCCGAAGGCGGCGGAGGTTCGCATTACGGCATCGGTGACTTGGCCGTCGTTTGCTAGGCCCGCCGTGGCGAGCGCTGCCAGGGAGCGGCCACCTAGGTAGATCGAACCCAGCTCGCGCACATCCAGGGTCACCTCGGCGGGGGAGTCGGTGCGAACGCAGGTGGCCTCACCAAACGCCCTGGCTTGCAGACGCCAGTTCCCGGCGTTGGCGGGCAAGCGCTCGTCCGTCACATCCAGCACCACATCCAGGTCGGCCTGATACTTTCGAGTGGTTAAGGCAGCGGGCAGGTCGATGATGCGAATCCACTGGTTGTCCACCAGCTTAGGCAGCGCAGCCCGACGGTTTACCAGCAGGTTCAAGATGCGCGCATCCACCGATTGAGTGTCTATGTCGGTGACCTTCATCAGATCAAAGTCGAGCAGCACCTTCCATAGTGCATGTTCAGCGGCGGCGTCGAGGGCCAGTGCCTCGCGCACCTCGACCTTGCCCTGCGGGAGATAGCTGCTCCAACTCGTGCCTCGCCGCAGCAAGGCGTAGCCACGCGGCTCGCCGTCGCGTTCGACAATGACGATGCGTCGGCTCTCCTTGCCGCCCCGCCAGCGGGATGGGTCCTGAAGCATTGAGGAACGCAATCCAGGGGTTTCAAAGGTGACCCAGCCCGGCCGGCCGACGCAGCTTGGCTGGCCCTGTGCCGCATGAATGTGCAGAATCATCTCCTCATGCGCTTCTGGGTTGCACATCTCAACCCGTACCGTGTGCTTGTCGCTGTCCGTCACCGGCCGAAGCTCTGCCTGCCGGGGAATCTCCAACATCACATGATCGCCTGCCACGCCGAAACCGTACCGGCCATAGATCGCCATCTCAGCCGCGAATAGCCCAGCAATCGGCTCACCGTTATCAATGCAGGTAGTGAAGTGATGATCGATCATCGCATTCAACAGACCCTTGCGCCGATGCTGCGGATGCACGCTCACCCAGGTAAGCCCACCCATCGAAATCGTGGCCCCCGGTACCGCCGCCTGACGGAACGGGTGCGTTCCGTACATGCCAACGATTTCTCCCGGTTTGCCATTTGGCGGCACCACACCGAAGGTGCGCTCCCAGGTCAGCGATAGCTCTTCGAGCTTCACCTCGTCAATATCGGTGATGTGCGGAAATGCCCAAGTGTCCAGCACCATCACGTCGCGCAGACGGTCTGGGGTGAGTTGTTCAATGCGGTAGCCAATAGGAAGATTCACGTTCATCCCCCCACCCCACCACACTCACCCCCGCTCTCGCCACTTCATTTCCCCATCACAACCGTCGAGAAGGGCGATGCGTTGAGGTCAGTAGTTTGCGTCGAGATCGGTAACTCGAGCTACCGACCTCGACGCAAACTACCGACCTCAATGAAGCGGGCAGTGGTTTTGGCAGACACAATCACTGGTGGAGGGGAGATAGGCTTGTCCGGTTATGCGATTTCTCACTCGACTTTCTGAGCGGCTGCGGCACCGAGGCCAAGCCGAGGCGACGCTGCCGGTGGTGCCGCCGCAGCTAACGGTGCGCGTGGTCACCGACTCCACCGCGAGCCTGCCTTCCGATGTGGCCGAACGTCTGGGCATCGTAGTGGTGCCGCTGCGGGTAATCACCGACGATGGTGAGCTGCGCGAAGGGGTAGACGAGACCGTCGAGCAGATCGGCGACCGGCTCTCGGCGGGACAGCGACTTACCACCTCACAGCCACCCCCCGAGGTATTCGCGACGGTTTATCAGCAGTTACTTGATGATGGGGCCACCGAGGTGTTGTCAATTCATCTCTCGGGGGAACTCTCGGGTACGTGCGCGGCAGCAGAAAGCGCCGCCGCCAGAGCTAACCTGCCGGTGACCGTGGTGGACTCAGGCATGGCTGCTGCCACCCTGGGCTTTGCGGTAATGGCGGCGGCCGAGTGCGCGACGACCGGAGCCACCGCAGAACAGGTAGCCGCCCGCGCCCGCGAGGTGGCGGCCTCCGGCGCTGTGCTGTTCCTGGTGGATTCCTTGGAGTACCTGCGACGCGGCGGTCGCCTCTCAGCCGGTTCGGCGGCGCTCGGGGCGGCGCTCGGCGTCCGACCCATACTGGAAATCGCCGAGGGCCGGGTGCAGCTGGTACGACGGGTACGCACCCGCAAGGCAGCGTTGGACAAACTGGTCTCCCTCGCGGTTGGACACACGAAGGGAATGAGCCGCGCCGCCGTCGCAGTTCATCACGTCGAGGCCACCGACCGCGCCGTTGAGGCCGCTGCTCGGCTGGAGCATCTGCTTGACATTCCGGTGGCGGTAGCCCCAGCGGGGGCGGTACTAAGCGTCCACACCGGCCCTGGATCGCTAGCTATCTGCGCGGCAGATGTAGGGAATCACTCGCACTGAAGTATCCACAGGCCGTAACCACTGCCGCCAATCCACAGGTGGCCTAACGATCAGCAACCCTCAATCGCTCCACGGCCTAGCGTCGGGAGGGTGATTCACGAACCGGCCTTAGACGATAACTCGCTGCGCGCTGCCCTGGGCCGTTTCCAGGCCGCTAGGGGCGAGGCTCCCACCGGGAGAGAACCGGTAACCGCTACCGCTAGATACGCGGCCACGGTTTACGCCGCCGCTCAGGGGCAGGTGCCCGGCGGAGATGAGATCGAGTTGGGGTCGCCCTCCTCTCGGAATCGTCAGCGATACCGGTGGGCGCTCACCCCAAGAGCGGCCCTCGTCGGCGCGGGCGCTCTCCTTGCGGTGGGCTTGGCAATAATGGCTATCAGCTTCTCTGGCGGGGGCGGCAAACCGCCGGTGGAGATCGCGGTGATAGACGATGCCCGACTACCATTCACCGGCGAAACAACGGAGGTGGTGCTGCCAGAGATCGTGGTGGATGTGGTTGGGCAGGTACACAATCCCACGGTGGTGCGCCTGCCCGCCGGGTCGCGGGTAGCCGATGCTGTCGCCGCCGCCGGGGGAGCATTGGCTGGGGCCGATGTGGCGGCCATCAACCTGGCGCGAGTATTGGTGGATGGGGAACAGGTGCGGGTTCCGGCGCCGGGAGAGGAGGTGCCCGAGTCGCCACCAGTTGAGGCGCTGAGCGGGGAGGCGGGCAAGGGGGGCGGCCTGATCGATGTCAACACCGCCGATGCCACCACGCTGCAACAGCTCCCCGGCATCGGCCCGGCGCTGTCTGGACGCATCATCGCCTGGCGGGAACTCAACGGCCCCTTCGCGAGCATAGATGAACTGGCCGAGGTCTCCGGCATTGGCCCGGCCATCTTGGCCAGCCTCCGCCCGCTGGTGACGGTTTAGCCGGGGTGCGCGATGACTGCTGACCTGCGTCTCGTCCCGACAGCGTTCGTCACCTGGGTAGCGGCCTGGGTATTAACCACTTACCCGGCGGCAGCGCAACCCGCGGGATACCTGCTGGCCGCGAGCGCCGTCGGGGCCGCCGCGCTATCGCTGCTGCTTTCTAGTCGTGCCTTTCGGGAGAAGTCGTGCTCTACAGCGCACGTTTTCTCCCGAAAGGCACGACCGCTCCTGGCTCATGCGGCGCTGGCCCTTGCCGCAGTGACCGTCATCGCGCTGGCGGTGCTACGCGTCGAGGCCGGACGGCAGCCAGTCATCGCGCTGGCCGGACAACGCGCGGCGGTAACCATAACCGGCACGGTGGCCTCGGATGCGAGGCCAGCATTTTTCGGCGAGGGCTACACCTGGATGCTGGACATCGACACCCTGACCGCCCGCACTGTCACCACCACCGCAAGGGCGCAGGTGGAGGTCGCCTCGCCTAGTGAGCCGCCCAGATACGGAGCGCGCATTGAGGTAAGTGGCGACCTGCGCCTGGCAAAGCCGGGCGCGATGGCGGCGGCCCGGCTTACGGCTGGCGGCTGGCAGGCGGTGCGCGCCCCGCCGGTTGTTGTTGCGGTCACCAATGCGATGCGGGAATCGCTGCTTGCGGTGACCGACGATCTTTCTGCGCAGGCCCGCGGCCTAGTGCCGGGAATGGCCGTGGGGGACACCTCGCGGATGCCCGATGATCTGGCTGCCGCGTTCAAGACCTCCAGCCTGACGCATCTAACCGCCGTCTCCGGTGGGCACTTCGCGGTGGTACTCGCGTTGGTGACGGGGCTGGCCACGACGATGCGGCTGCCGAGGGCGGTGCGCGCGTTGACTATCGCCGCAATCGCGGCAGGATTCGTACTGCTGGTGCGGCCCGAGCCATCGGTGCTGCGTTCGGCCGCGATGTGCGCGGTGGTGGTGCTAGGCATCGTGCTGGGCCGTCCGGCCTCGGCCCTGCCCTCGCTGGCCTTAAGCGTGTGCGTGTTGCTGTGCGTCGATCCGTGGCTCTCCCGCTCCTATGGGTTTGCGCTCTCTTGCGCGGCAACGGTTGGACTTGTGCTGCTCACGCCGCCGCTTCTGGAACGGTTGGCGCCTTGGCTGGGCCGTTCGCTCGGTTTCGCGCTGGCGGTGCCGGTGGCTGCACAACTGGCCTGCGGGCCAATCCTGATCCTGTTTGCGCCCTCGGTCCCCACGATGGGGGTACTAGCGAACCTGCTGGTGGCCCCGGCGGTCGCCCCGGCGACGCTGCTGGGTTTGGGGGCAACTATCACCGCCCCCTGGCTGCCCGCCGTGGCACACGCCCTGGCGTGGCTGGCGGGATGCGCGACGTGGTGGATTGCGGCGGTGGCCAGATGGTGCGCCGCCCTGCCGCTGGCGCGGGTGCCGTGGCCCGGTGGCATTGGCGGGGCGATAGCGCTTGCCGCAGCCACTGGGCTGGTCTTGTTTCTGGCGCTTCGACGGCCACCAGGTATCGGCTGGGTAAATGCCCGACTCGACAAGAAGAGTCGAAGAAGTTTGCTAGCGGCGGTGGCCGTGGTTGCGGTGGTGGTTGGTTCACCGGTGGCGGTTCGGCTAGTTTTGCGGGATGGGCAGGCGCCCGAAGATTGGCAGGTCGCGGCCTGCGATGTCGGCCAGGGCGATGCGCTGGTGATTCGTTCGGGACCAAACGCGGCCATCGTTGTTGATGTGGGGCCGCCAGGTTCTGCGGCTGGAATTTGTCTTGACCAGCTAGGGGTGACGCGGATAGATCTGCTGGTGCTGTCGCACTATCACGCCGATCATGTTGGTGGTTTGGCCGAGGTGCTGAGCGGGCGGGAAGTAATGGCGGCGTGGGTGTCCCCGCTGGCCCAGCCCGAACCAGCGGCGGCGCAGACGATTCGTAGCCTCGCCCAAGCCGGGGTAACCCCGCAGATACCGATGCCTGGAGGCTCACTACTTGTTGGTGAGGAGCCGTGGCAGGTGACGATCACAACGCTTGGGCCGGGAGCAGTGTTCGGGTCTGAGTCTGGGTCTGAGGAGGGTGACCCGGCTAACGACGCCTCGCTGGCCGTTCACCTCCGGGCAAGCGGGCCGGGCGGGGCGTTAAACATCATGGCCCTCGGCGACCTAGAGGAGTCGGGGCAGGTCGCCCTGTTGACCGCCTGGCGCGCCGACCCCGCGCTGGCAGCGGTGGCTGCTCAACCGGTACACGTGGTCAAGGTTGCCCACCACGGCTCGGCGTCGCAATCCATCGGCCTGGCCCGTGCCCTAAGCCCGCAAGTCGCGCTCCTTAGCGTGGGCGAGAACACCTACGGTCACCCCGCTTCCCGCGCTCTTAACCTTTACGCGCAGTCGGCCACCATCGTTCGCACCGACGACTGCGGCACCGCCGCCCTAACTCTGCGCGAAGGTCAAATCATGCTGGCCTGTACGAGTAGTCCCAGGGGATGAGAACCATCGCCTTGAAATCAACCTCGGGCGCTACCCGAGCGACGCCCTCTTCGCCGTAACATGAACGTCATGGGTGTTCGGAAACTTTCCGTGGGCATACTACTCTGCGCGATCACGGCGGTTGGCGCCAGCGCCGCTTTTGCCGCATCGGACCCGGCTATCGGCGGGCCGCGAGTGATTACGCGCCAGGAGTGGGGTGCGCGCGAGCCGCAGTGCAACTCACGGGTGGCAGGCCGCGTGCAGCACGCTATCGTCCATCATACATCGGGACGCAGCGATTTCACCGACAAAGGCGACACAATGGCTCGCCTGCGCGAAATCCAAGATGACCACATGGATGCACGGGGGTTCTGCGACGTTGGCTACAACTTTTTCATCGACGCCGCCGGGAACATTTTTGAGGGCGCCGCCGGAAGCTTAGAACGTGCGGTGGTCGGGGCACATGCCCGCGGGTTCAACACCGGCTCGGTGGGGGTGGCGCTGCTTGGCGACTTCACCACGAACGTGCCCAGCGAGGAGATGCTGCAAGCGGCCGGCGAAATCATCGGCTGGCGGCTCAGCCACTACGGGGTAGACCCCGCCGCTGACATCACCAGATATCCGGCCAGTCAAAACCTCGTCTGGCCTTACGGCGAACCCGCGACCTTCCCGGCCATCGCCGGGCACAACACCTTCGGCATCACCGACTGCCCTGGCGCCCAGGTGGTCACGCGGCTGCCGCAGATACGGCAAGCCGCCGCCGACGTTGCCGACGATCTGCGGGCGACCGGGCAATTCGGGGCGGGAGTAGTTGATGCTGGTTTCCGGGTGACCCCACTGATGTTTGTTGGCGTACTCGTCGTCGGTGTCGTGACCTTCTTCGGCGTGTTTGCGGTGCGAGTGGCGATCCGGGTACGCCGCGAACAGCGGAGCGAGCCACATTCATGGCAGAGTTAGCCCGTGCCTGCTGCCCGCTTACGTCCCGCCGCTAAGACGCGTCGCTGGGATGAACCCGCGCTGGCGCCGATCGTGCTGGTACGCGGCCCGGAGGAGTTGCTACGCGAACGCGCTCTCGATGGCGTGGTGGCCCTAACTCGCGAGGGCGACCCGGAAACCGAGAAGGTTATCCTCGACGGAACTAGCTACGCCGCCGGGCAGTTGGTTGTCGCTGCCAGCCCATCGCTATTCGGTGAGGCCAAGATTGTTGTCATCACCGGGGCCGAGGCTTGTACGGACGATCTAATTACCGACCTGGTTGCCTATGTCGCCGCCCCCGACGAGGAAACCACCGTTGTGGTGGTTCATGGCGGGGGAGTACGAGGCAAGAAAGCGCTCGACGCGATCATTGCCAGTGGTGCCCCCGTGATGCAGTGCGACGAGATAAAACGCGACTCGGATAAGGCGGAGTTCGTTGCCGGTGAGCTACGCCGGGCGCGCCGCAAGGCCGAACCGGAGGCGGTGCGCGCCCTGGTGGACGCCCTCGGCGGCGATTTGCGCGAGCTGGCCGCCGCCACCACACAGCTCATCGCCGACACCTCCGGCCTAATCACTGAAGCAATGGTGGATCGCTACTACGGCGGTCGGGTAGAAGCCACGGGCTTCAAGGTGGCCGACGCGGCCCTGACCGGCAACGTGGGCAGCGCCGTCGCACTGCTGCGCCATGCGCTGGCCACCGGAGTAGACCCGGTACCCATCGTGGCCGCCTTAGCAATCAAGTTGCGGACGCTGGCTCGGGTCGCTGCGATTCGAGGTGGAAACGTCACCGCCCGCGAGCTGGGCCTACAGGACTGGCAGGTGCGCAATGCCCAAAACGAGCTACGACGCTGGAACCCCGAGGGCCTAGCCGCCGCCATCACCGCCGTCGCCCAGGCCGACGCCGAAGTAAAAGGCGCCTCCCGCGACCCGATCTACGCCGTCGAAAAAGCCGTCCTAATCATCGCCCACCAGGTAAGATGACCTATCGTGGATCGTGTTCAACAGAAGCAGGCGCTGTTTGCGCAGAATTGGCGGGCGTTGGCCCCGCTTCATAAAGAGGGGTTTCGGGTCGAGAACAGGCGCCTGGCCGCGTTCTTCTTCGCGCACTTTGATAGGCAAGCCGATTGCGAGGCCATCCGCGCGGCGCGCTGGCTGGTGGAGAGCCACAGCAACTTTGCAAACAACGGGGCATTCGTGGCGGTACTGTTGGCTGTGCATGGCGGTGATGTGGAGCTACTCAATCGCATCAACGTTGTGCGTGATCTGCTGGTGGCCGCAGGATTCCACGGCGACTCGCACTACCTGGGGCTGGCCTGCTACCTAATCGCTACGGGAACGGAACCGGAGAACTACCCGCATACCGCCGAGCGCACTGCCGCGTTTTACTCAGGGCTGGCGGCCTGTGAGAACTTTGACGCGCTGGAGAGCTTTTACCCCTACGCCGCTCTGCTTGGGTTATCCGCCCAAGATGTTGCTGGCGGAGTGGTCTATGCCCAGGAACTTAGGCTCTGGCTCTGGCAGAGCTACATACTTCATTTTCATGCGGCAAAGGCCAGCGAAGCAGAGGATACGGGGCCACTGAATCCATTTGGTCTTCCCGCTTTGGCAATCGCGGCCAGCGACGGGCACGGGGCTGAGCGCGCGGTGGCTCTGCTAAAGGCACTAAACAACCGCAAGGTGTGGCGGCCTGGCTTCGTGGTTTTTTCGGTGATACTTTTGCCGCTGATGCATACTCTGGGTCTGCTGGCCCAAATTCCCATTGATGACGCCACTTTGGCGCGGGAATTGCGGCAGATGCAGCGGCTACTTAAACGGCAGCGCGGCTTTAGCCAGCTGACGGTAGGCAAACATCAGTTCTACGTTACTAACTCTTCGTTGGTGGCAAGCGCGCACTGCACCGAGCTGCGGCAGGCCGGACAGGCGGAGGCCGCAGCCCGGCTATCCAGGCTGACTCTCTGCACCCAGTTCACCGGCGTGTTCGGTTCCTGGGATGAGGAGATGGCAAAGCCAATGGGGTCGGGAGCCGTTTTCGGTGCCCCCGGAGTCGGTGCCGGTGGCGCCGCAGCCAACGCCCTAGCAGCCAAGCATGAGCAGAAGGTCCAAGCCCGCTCCCGCAAGTAGCCACCCCAGGAACCTTCGGCTCGTGGTAGAGTTCGTGCTTGACCGACTTGGGCGGGCCTTTGGGTGCGCGCAAGTGAAGAAAGCGGAGACCACTCCCACCCGAAGTTCCCGTAGCAGTAACAGGGGGCCGGGTTCGGTCGGACGGCGCGTCGTGCCTGCACGGCGGTGGCGTCCGTTCGTTGTGGCCTCCGCCTGATTCTCAGGAACGGGGGCCTTCCTCGTTCCTGATGGAAAGACACGAACTTGACCCAAGGAGTATCACCATCAGCGAGCCTCGCATCAACGACCGGATCCGCGTTCCCGAGGTCCGGCTCATCGGCCCCGGCGGGGAGCAGGTCGGCGTTGTCGGCACGTCGGTCGCCCTGAAGCTGGCCCAGGACGCCGACCTCGACCTAGTCGAAGTCGCTCCCGACGCGCGCCCGCCCGTCGCCAAGCTCATGGACTACGGCAAGTACAAGTACGAGTCCGACATGAAGGCGCGCGAGGCCCGGCGCAACCAGGCCAACACCGTACTCAAAGAAATCCGCTTCCGCCTAAAGATCGACAACCACGACTACGAGACCAAGAAGGGCCACGTAGTCCGGTTCCTAGAGGGCGGCGACAAGGTCAAGGTAATGATTATGTTCCGCGGCCGCGAGCAGTCGCGCCCGGACGCCGGGGTTCGCCTGCTCACCAAGCTGGCCGAGGAGGTTGCCCACCTGGGCACCGTCGAATCCATGCCCAAGCAGGATGGCCGGAACATGACGATGGTGCTTGGTCCCGTCCGCAAAAAGGCCGACGCCAAGGCCGAGCAGCGTAAGCGCGCCAACGAGGTGAACTCGCGTCGGATGACCAAGTCCGAGGCCCGCCGAGCCGCCGCCCAAGATGAGGGTGAGGACGAGGCGCCCGCCTCGCCGGTGGAGCCTATCGAATCTCCAGCGCCAAGCCCCGTTGAGGCTATGCCAAAGCCCGTCGTCAAGCCGAAGCCGGTCGCGAAGCCCGCAGCTAAGCCGACAGCAACAACGGCGGCGAAGAAACCGGCGGCTGCCAGGCCCGCAGCGGCCAAGAAGCCTGCCGTCGCGAAAAAGCCCGCCAGCACCCCCGAACCTAAGAAGGCGGAGGAACCCGCCGAGTAAAGACCACCACCCAAACCGGGCATCGGCAATCCGGCGCCCGCCACCATAGTCCTCACCAGCCGGTGGGGACCAAACCCAAGGAGAGACGGCAGTCATGCCGAAGAACAAGACGCACTCCGGTACTAAGAAGCGGTTCCGGGTTACCGGATCCGGCAAGATCATGCACGAGCAGGCAAACAACCGCCACAAGGCCGAGGTCAAGTCTACCACGCGCAAGCGTCGCCTGGAACAAGATCAGGTGGTTGACCCCGCCGAGGTCAAGCGCATCAAGAAGCTGCTCGGTCGCTAAACATCTGCGGGCAGACCGCTACCCAAGAACAAGTCGTATACAAATGTAAGGAGCATCACGTGGCACGCGTGAAGCGGGCGGTAAACGCCCAGAAGAAGCGTCGGACTACCCTTGAGCGAGCCAGTGGTTACCGCGGCCAGCGTTCGCGGCTCTACCGCAAGGCCAAGGAACAGGTCACTCACTCTCTCGTCTACGCCTACCGCGACCGTAAGGATCGCAAGGGCGAGTTCCGTAAGCTGTGGATTCAGCGCATCAACGCCGCCGCCCGCGCGGAGGGCCTAACCTACAACCGCTTCATCCAGGGTCTGGGCCTGGCCGGTGTTGAGGTGGACCGTCGGATGCTCGCCGAGCTGGCTGTCAACGACACCCCCGCGTTCAACGCGCTCGTTGATATCGCCAAGAAGGCGCTACCCGCCGACGTCAATGCCCCCAAGGCCGTCGCTGCCTAAAGTTGAACTCCCCGAACGCCCGGATGCCCCGCGCCGCTGATGTGACGCTCGCTAACCCGCGAGCCGAGCGCGTCAAACAGGTGCGGGCGTTATCCGGGCGTTCGGCACGCCTGCGACACGGCCAGTTTCTGGTTGAGGGGCCGCAGGGTGTCCGCGAGGCCGTTCGGTTCGCCGCCGACGCCGTACGCGACATCTACCTGACGCCCGCAGCCGCCACGCGGTACCCAGAGATCGCAGCCGAAGCCCGCGCCGCCGGACTATACGTCCATCTCGGCACCCCCGAGGTGCTCGACGTCATGAGCCTCGACGCCCAAGGCATCCTCGCGGTGCTCAATTCGGCGTCGGTTGGGCCGGTCGAAACCATCGCCGATGCTCCCCGTCGCCTCATCGCGATCCTTTCCGACGTCCGCGACCCAGGCAATGCAGGCGCCGTGATTCGCGCCGCCGATGCCGCCGGGGCCGACGCGGTGATCCTCGCGGGGGATTCCGTTGACGTACATAACCCCAAGGTGGTGCGCGCCACAGCCGGATCGCTGTTCCACCTGCCGGTCATCACCGGCCTGACCTTGCCCGAGGCCATCGACGCGGCCCGCGATGCCGGGTGTGCCGTGCTTGCCGCCGATGGCGCAGGCGAGCATGATCTCGACGACCTGCTGGATGCCGCCGGTTCCTGGGATGGCGCCGCAGCCTTCGATGGCGCCCCCGATCTGGCCGAACCCACCGCCTGGATATTCGGCAATGAGGCCCGCGGCCTTAGCCCCACAGACCGCGCCCTGGCCGACGCCGCTATCCGCATCCCCATCTACGGCTTGGCCGAAAGCCTGAACCTAGCTACCGCCGCCGCCGTCTGCCTCTACGCCTCCAGCCGCGCCCAACGCGACTAGCCAAAGCTGCAAGTAACCGTGAACCCATTGACGATGTGAGTACCAGGGCCAAGATCATTGCAGGTGCGAACGAGCCACGTTATGGCCACGATGAGGACGATCACGCCGATAACCATGAGGGCAGAACTGGTCCAGATGCCCGCCTTAGCCATCGTGTTGTTGAAGCCAGAGTGCTTCGCGCGATAATGGAGAGAATCAAGCCAACCAGGGGCATAAGGAAGGCGAAGACCAGGCCGACAATGCCGATGGTTCGGCCCCGGTCCACCATCGGCGGCCCGCCATAGGGATAGCCAGGGTGGGCGCCATAGGGCGGTGGGTACTGCGGGACCCCATGCGGCGGATACTGGACACCTGGCGGTGGCGGGTAGCCTGGCCCTCCTGGCGGTGGCGCGTAGGGAGAAGCTCCCGGCGCAGTGAAGGGAGATTCGGGAGGGGGAACATCTGAGGTCATTGGAAAGCCTTTCGGATCAAATGCAGGTCCAGCGGAAATCCTTAGGCTACATGACCATTTGTCGCGGTTAGTTACTTATCGTCGATCAGGCGAACATGAGCTTCGGCGACGATGAAGGTGCCCGCCTGAGAGACCGTGACAATCTCGTCGGGTATGTCGATCCACGCGCCACCCTCTACGCGATACTGCCCCCGCCAGGTGGTGCGCAGGGTGACCGTCACCTCCGCCCACCCCCGCCCGCCGAGGGCAACCCAGGCATGGCCCGGCCAGGATGAGTCGGGCAACGGCTCGCCACTAACCCACGGCCGCCCCGGTTCTGTGGTCGCCAGGGCCGAGCCGCCGGGGGAGTAGGAGTCATCAAAATCCCAGTCAAACTTGGCGGGAATGGCCCGAATCCACACCGCTGCTCCCAGCAGGGTTGCCCGCTGCACAATGGGTGCCGCGTTCGTGTATGCGGGATACCAGAGACCAACCAGCAGCGTTGGCCACGACCCCGACTGAAGGGTGGCCGATGGCGTCGGAACGTCCAGGGTCGCAAAGGCCCGAGCCGCTTCATCCCTGACGGCGGCTTCCTGAATGCACGAGCCGTCTGCCAGGTACGCCAGCACCGACGGTAAGTGTTCGGTGGCGTGCCACAACACCCAGAGGGGATAGAGCGTGATCGCATCGACCGGGCAGGTCACAAACCCGCCACCTACTGGGTCGCAGGTAGCCGGGGTCAGATAGCGGATTAGTGAGGCGTTGGTGGTATCCCAGCAGCTCAGCGTCGGGCTACGGAAGTAACTGCCCGACCTGGAGTTGGTTGGCTCGCCCCGTGCGGTCGTAGTAGGCCCGCTGCTCGCCCCACGTCCGACCTCAACCTCGAAGGCGCCCCGGTCGGCATCGGCGGAACCAGAATGCGAGGCGTCATCCTCGGTGGCCAGCGCACCACCCAGGGCGAGCAGCCAGGCGAGACAGGCGCGAAGGTAAACGCTCATCAGGCACCGCCTACAGTTTGGGGAATACCACCGTAGGCAAGAGCCGCGTTTCGCGTAAAGGGGTGTCCACGATGTGAGACGATCCAGGGCGTCGCTCAGTTAAGTGCGGCGAGCTACAAACAGCTGCACGCTAAGCGCCCGGAGGGTGACCATTACGGGCTGCGTCAGCTCCGGCAGCCGCGCGAAATCGTCATCCGCAACCATGCTGGGATGTTCCCAATCGGAGGCCCACACGCGTTCCCACTGCCCGGCCCCCGACAGCCTTGGTGGCAGGATCACATTGAGCGTGGACACCCGGCCATTAATCACCAGCAGAACATCGGCATCGCCGGGGCCTGGTCCGGGGCGAAGCATCTGCACGGTGCGCCGGTTGGCCTCATCCCAGGCGACGCGATCCATCGGGTGGCCGTGTTCGGTAAACCAGACCAGATCGGCGAAATGCTCGCCGGGCCGGGGCGTGCCCAGGAAGAATGAGTCGGCGCGCAGCGCCGCATGTTCTCGTCGCAGGGCCAGCAGATGGCGGGTGGTGGCCAGCATGTTTTGCTGATGTTCGTCGTGTTCCCAGCTAACCCAGCTAACGGGAGAATCCTGCGCATAGGCGTTGTTGTTGCCGT
>WQZL01000047.1 GCA_009780755.1 Promicromonosporaceae bacterium
GATCTGTCGGCGTGGTTATCTTCATGGCGGCCTCCTCACCAGGCACGACAACCACCGGCTCGCCCAGGGCCTCCATCAGCCCGGCGTCATCGGTGGCGTCCGCCCCGGCGCCTTCGAAATGTGCCCGAACGAGTTTCGCCCGATCGAAACCTTGCGGAGTTTGGATCGAACGAAGCGCCGCCCGGTCGGGAGTGGCGATGACAAGACCATCCGGGGTTACCTGCTTGATGGTGTCGGCGACGGGCAGGCCCGGCACCACAGCGGAGTATCCGGCCGCAACCGTGGCCACTACGCGGCGGATCAGTTCCGGCGAGGCGAAGGGTCGGGCCGCGTCATGAACCAGCACAGAGGTTTCGGTAGCGGAGATCACCGCAAGCCCGGCGGCCACGGATGCCTGTCGAGTATCGCCTCCGTCTACTACCAACACGGGCAGCGGCAGATTGTCATTCTTCAAGGCGAAATGAATTTGCGCATTGTGTCCCGGCGGCGCCGTCACCACGATGGCAGCCACCACCCCGGATGCGGCCAGCCTGCGGGCGGCGTGAAGCACCAGCGGCACCCCATCGATCTCAACCAGCGCCTTGGGAGTAGGGGCGCCGAGTCGCTGGCCGGAGCCAGCCGCGGTCAGAATGCAGGTCACCACTCCTATAGGGTGCGTCCCCAGGGCGCGGGTTGGTAGCCGGGCGGCGCGAAATGACCGTATTTCGGGCACGAGAACTAACGCCGGGTTAGGCGGGTACCTCAACGGCCTTGATGGTCTTGGGCGCGCTTTCCAACACGTCGTCCAAAATCGCCTCGGCCTTGGTCTCATCGACGTTCTCGGCGAGGGCCAACTCGGAGATAAGAATCTGCCGAGCCTTCGACAGCATCCGCTTCTCCCCGGCGGAAAGACCCCGGTCGGAGTCGCGGCGAGTCAGGTCACGTACCACCTCGGCCACCTTGATTACATCGCCGGAGGCCAGCTTCTCCAAGTTTGCCTTGTAGCGGCGCGACCAGTTGGTTGGCTCTTCGGTGAACTCGGCGCGCAATACATCGAAAACCCGATCTAAGCCCTCGCGGTCTACCACGTCACGCACACCAACCAGGTCTACGTTTTCCGCAGGCACCTCAATGGTCAGGTCGCCCTGGGCCACCTTCAACTTCAGGTACATCTTCTCGACGCCGCGGATCTTGCGCATCTTGATCTCTTCGATCAGAGCCGCGCCATGATGCGGGTAAACAACGGTTTCGCCAACTTCAAAAGACACTGTGCGGTCCCCTTTCCCAGCCGCCAAGTCTACCAGCGCAGCCGAGACCGCTGCTGACTGCGGCCCGACGCCTAGTCTCGTAAGGGCTTAAGGGCGGTGGCCCAGGCTTCAAGCTGGTCGAACATCGTCGCCGCTGCCTCGATGTTGTGATCGCCGGGAGCGAAGGTGGTCATCGCCTCAAAGTCGTAGATCATCGAGAGCGCCAGGTTGGCGCTGACGTGGGCCACCTGTAGCTGCGAGAGCATATTGCGCAGATGCTCGACGGCTCGCGATGCCCCCAGGAATCCGTAGCCCGCGAAGGCTGCGGCCTTGTTCTGCCACTCGATGGCCAGATAGTCGATGGCGTTTTTCAGCACCGCCGGGATGGAGTGGTTGTACTCGGGGGTGACGAACACGAACCCGTCATACTTAGCGATGGTGGCCGACCAAGCCTTGGTGTGTTCGTGTTCGTATTGGCCCATCGCGGCGGGCAGCAACTCATCGAGCAGCGGCAGCGGATGGTCGGCAAGGTCCACGATCTCGTAGGTGGCGCTTTCACGGCCAGTGGCCTGCGCCAATACCCAATCGGCGACGTCACGCCCGTGGCGACCAGGACGGGTGGAACCAACGATGACGGCGATCTTGAGGTCAGACACGATTACTCCTTGGTTGTAGGCGGCGATTAACCCTGCCAACCTACTGCGCTCAGGGGCTGGTTGGCTATAGGCCCATCGAATAGGCTTGCCCGCAGGGGGTGATCGTGCGACTTCGGATACTTGGTCCGCTGCTAATACTGGCGCTTGTGTTGGCAGCCTGCGGGAATGGTGGGGCGGACAATGCCGCAGGCGAGGCACGGGGCTGGGCAGATGAGATCGCCCGGCTCTACCAGGAGGCGACTACCGACTTCACGAGGCAAATCCTGAGCGACGGCGTAATCACTTCGGCTGAGGCGCAGGAGGCGAGGATGCGGGTCAACGAGTGCCTGGCCCAGCACGACTCCTTGGTCGGGGAGATGAACGAAGAAGGCGCCACTGAGTGGATGGTCAACCCGGATATCAGATTTCCGGATGACGCCTCCTGGATGGCCGCCTCCGACGCCGCTTTCGAAGCTGCCTTGGAATGCCTGGCCCGTTGGGATGCCGGCGTTGTCGGCCAATATCTCATGATGCGAAGTAACCCGAACAACGATCCTTGGGATGAGTTGACGGTCGCCTGTTTGATTCGCCACGAACTGGTGCCGCCCGGGTTTACCACAGCAGACTGGCTGGCCGCCAACTCGGACGGATGCGAAATCCCTGACACGGCAGAAGAAGCGCTGACCTCCCCTTGTTTCCTAAACGTCTGGGAGCTAGAGCCAGGTTACAACTGGTTTGAGAGCGACCTGTGCCCTGGCTGGTGCAGCAGCCGGGATAATATCTTGGTGGAGTTAAACCCCGATCACCCGCGCGAGCCGCGCGAACTGCCTGGCGGCATCCGCCTGGACTGGTACGAGGTCATGACTCCCCAAGAGCGGCAGGTCAGGTCATGTCAGGAAAACCCCCTCGGCTAGACAGGCGTGGCAGAATCGCGGGGTGCCTATTTTGACCGTTGCCACCGTAAACGTTAATGGCGTTCGCGCCGCCTTCCGCAAGGGCATGGCCACCTGGCTAGAGCAGCGGCAGCCCGACATCGTGCTGCTACAGGAGGTGCGGGCGCCCGATGTTGAACTCGCCAAACTGATGGGCGCCGATCACGGCTGGCATGTGGCCACCCAGGCTTGCGAGATCAAGGGACGCGCCGGAGTGGCCATCGCCAGCCGTTTCCCGCTGCGTGAGGTGCGGCCGGGCCTGGCACCAACGGGCAGTCCTGCTCCGGAGAAGATCACCGACAGCAACCCGCATGGTGAGCCGCCGGTGGATACCGGCCGCTGGATCGAGGCCGATGTGGAGCTGCCCTGTGGGCAGATCATCACCGTAGTCAGCGCCTACTTGCACTCGGCGTCGAACGAGCCTGGCTACGAACACACCCTGGTGGCCAAGTACGCCCATCTGGACAAGGTGACTCAGCGGCTGGCCATGCTCACTGCGGCGGACACTCCGACGCTGGTGGCCGGCGACGTGAACATCGCCCACCATAACGTGGACATCGCCAACTGGAAGGGCAACCTAAAGAGCGCCGGGTTCCTGCCCGAAGAGCGCGCCTACCTGGATCGCTGGTTCGACGATCTTGGCTGGGTGGACCTTGGCCGAAAGTTTGGCGGCGATGGCCCTGGCCCCTACACCTGGTGGACATGGCGCGGGCAGGCCTTTGCGAACGATAAGGGTTGGCGCATCGACTACCACCTGGCCAACCCAGCCCTAGCTCCGCTGGCCCGCACCGTCGAGGTGGATCGAGCCGCAGAATACGACGGGCGCTGGAGCGATCACGCCCCCCTAGTGGCCACCTACGAGTTTTAGGTCGCGCTCTGCCGCCTCTACAACGTTCGCTAGGAGCATGGCGCGGGTCATGGGACCGACCCCGCCAGGGTTGGGGCTGTACCAGCTAGCCTGAGCAAGCGCATCGGGCGCTAAATCGCCCACTACCCGGCTCTTGCCCGTGGCCGGGTCTGTGGCTCGTGAGACGCCCACATCGATCAACACCGCGCCGGGCTTGACCAACTCAGCGGCCACGAGGCCCGGCACCCCCGCCGCCGCAATCACCACATCGGCCTGTCGCAGCAACTCGGGCAGGTCGCGGGTACCGGTGTGCGTGAGCGTCACGGTCGCGTTTACAGCGCGACGCGTCAGCAGCAGCCCCATCGGACGACCAACGGTCACCCCGCGTCCGAGTACCACCACATGTTTGCCCGCCCACGAGATGCCGTGCCGCTCCACCAACTCAATGATGCCGCGTGGCGTGCACGGCAGCGGCGAGGTGATCTCCTCGTTTACCCGCAGCACCAGGCGACCCAGGTTGGTGGGGTGCAAGCCGTCGGCATCCTTGGCTGGGTCGATCAGTTCCAGCACACGATTCGTGTCTACACTCCTGGGCAGCGGTAGCTGCACGATGAACCCGGTGCAGGCCGGATCGTTGTTGAGCCGGGAGACGGCGGCCTCGATCTCCGCCGCAGAGGCGTTGGCGGGCAAGTCCTCGCGGATGGAGGTAATGCCCACCTCGGCGCAGTCGGCGTGCTTGCCGTTCACGTACCAGGTGGAGCCGGGATCGTCGCCTACCAGCAGTGTGCCCAGGCCGGGCGTCATGCCCTGGGCTGCAAGCGCCTTGACTTGCTCGGTCAGCTCGGCCTTAATCGCGGCGGCGGTCGCCTTGCCGTCTAACACCTGTGCGGTCATGTGTGTTCCTCTCCTTGTGATTTCGACACGCCGCTTCGCGGCTACTTAATCACCCAGCTACGGATGGTTGAGTAGCGAGCGTGTCGAAACCAACGAATCCAAGTCAGTACTGCTTTAGCCCGTCGTAGAGGGGGAAGTCGGCAGTGAGCTTGGCCACGCGGGCACGCAGGGCAGCCACGTTCGTGGCGGCGCCGTCGCGCAGGGCGGCGGCGATGATGTCGGCTACCTCCGTGAACTCCTCATCGCCGAAGCCGCGGGTGGCCAGCGCCGGGGTGCCGATGCGCAGGCCGGAGGTGACGCGCGGCGGGCGTGGGTCGAAGGGCACAGCGTTGCGGTTTACGGTGATGCCCACGGAGTGCAGCAAATCCTCGGCCTGCTGCCCATCGAGGGCGGACTCGCGCAGGTCAACCAGCAAAAGATGCACGTCAGTGCCACCCGTAAGCACGGAGGCTCCGGCGGCAGCCACATCGGGCTGGGAGAGGCGGTCAGCGATGATGCTCGCCCCAGAGAGCGTGCGGGCCTGCCGGTCGCGGAAGCCTGCCGAGGCGGCGATCTTCAAGGAGACGGCCTTGGCGGCGATGACGTGCATCAGTGGGCCACCCTGCTGGCCAGGGAACACCGCCGAGTCGATCTTGCGCGCCCATTCCTCCTTGCACAGAATCAGACCGGAGCGGGGGCCGCCGATGGTCTTGTGTACGGTGGTGGAGACCACGTCGGCGTGCGGCACGGGCGAGGGGTGCAGCCCGGCGGCCACCAGCCCGGCGAAGTGCGCCATGTCCACCAACAGCTTGGCGCCCACCTCATCGGCGATGGCGCGGAAGGCGGCGAAGTCCAGGTGGCGCGGATAAGCCGACCAGCCCGCAATGATTACCTCGGGGCGGTGTTCTAGCGCGCGCTGCCGCACCACGTCCATGTCGATCAGGTAGGTCTGCGGATCGACGCCGTAGGCGCCGACGTCGTACAACCGACCGGAGAAGTTCAGCTTCATGCCGTGGGTCAGGTGGCCGCCGTGGGCCAGCTCCAGGCCGAGGATGCGGTCACCGGCCGTGGCCAGGGCGTGCAGTACGGCGGCGTTGGCCTGCGCGCCGGAGTGGGGCTGAACATTCGCATGTTCGGCGCCAAACAGCGTCTTGGCTCGCTCGATGGCGAGGCTTTCGGCGATATCCACCTGCTCGCAGCCGCCGTAGTACCGCTTGCCGGGGTAACCCTCGGCGTACTTGTTGGTCAACACCGAGCCTTGCACCTGTAGCACGGCTCTCGGCACAAAGTTCTCCGAGGCGATCATCTCCAGGGTGTCGCGTTGGCGGGCCAGCTCGCCGTCGAGTACGGCAGCGATCTCGGGGTCAACATCGGCGATGCCGCCGGTCAGCAGGGGGTCAGGGGTATGTGCGTTCATCGCGTCTCCTTGAAAAGCGGGGGCCGACAGTCCGGGCACCCTTGGGCGGTGGACGTGACCGGCAGGCCCAGGCGAGCGACCCGCAGTCCGATGCCGGTTGCCCAACACCGTCGCCGCACGATGCTCATTGCCCGCGCGGCCCTGCCGCTCCCCGATGGTGCCCCACCTACGCCAGTCGCGACCCCACCCACCCTACCCGACGCCCGCCCCTGCCCAACTTCCGCGAGTTCGAGCATTTGTCGTGGTGTTCGAGCGCTCGAGCGCTCGAACACCACGACAAATGCTCGAACAGACAGAAAAAGTCAGAGGCGACCGCAAATAACCCTCATGGCGTCAACTTCAACACCCACACCTTCCGCGTGTGCGAGTTCCGTCCTAGTCGCTAACCCCATCTGCCCTCTCCACGAGTGCAAAACCGCGACCAGCATTCGAACAGGCGAACGAAGATAGCTATCCACAGGCAGGCTGAGCATCGAGTTATGCACAGGCTGACTGGGTATAGCAAGCAAGCGGGCGCGCTATCAGGCAGCGTGAGGTCATGGAAACTGACCTGAACATCATCCTCGCCCGAGACTGTGACCGAGATCGTCTACGCCGACAGTTGCTGAAGCATGAGATAGATCGAGTGCGCCGAGGGGCTTATACGGTTGTTGATGATGACGCTCCCGCCGACCGAACCAGCGGCAGGGAAAACCGTTCGCCTTGGGCCGTCCAACGAGAAGTTGCGCTTCTGCGATTGCACGCCGTTGCCGCCCAATTATCCGAGCCTGTGTTCAGCCGTGAGTCAGCCGCTCTGTTGTGGGGATGGCCGTTGTGGCGGGTTCCGCTAACCACGCACATCACGCGGGAGCATCGGCGCGCCGGTACTGCCGCCATAGATGTCACTCGCCACTTCGCACCGTTACCTTACGACGATGTAGTAGAACATGATGGCCTCCTGGTCACCACCCCGTATCGCACGCTTATCGACATCTGCCGACACTCACATCCTCTAGCCGCGTTAGTGGTAGCGGATGCGATGTTGGACACCGGAGCAGATCGCGAGATGGCCCTGCGGCGCCTGAACGCTCTAGGCCGGGTGCCGGGTAGTCGCCTGGCTCGTTGGGTGCTAACTAATGCCGATGCGGGAGCTGAATCCCCAGGTGAATCATGGTTGCGGTACATCGTCTTGCGTGCTGGCCTGCCAACGCCGGTCACCCAGTGGGAGGTGCGAACTCGGTTGGGCACGTTCCGGGTCGACCTGGCATGGCCAAGGCACGGAGTGCTCGGGGAGTTCGATGGCCGCATCAAATACCAAAATGGCGCGTTCGGTCCGGGCCATGATGGGGCCGACGCCTGGTTCAATGAGAAGCGACGCGGAGATGCCATCGCCGAAGTGGCTGGCGCATATCCGGTCAGAGTTACCGCCAAAGACTCCCCGGAATCAACAGTGAACCGCCTGCTAGCGGCGTTCCCCGCTGCAACTCGCGCCACCTTCCGCCGCAACCCCCTACTCCCACATCCTCGCCTAGCCGATGGCTGATCGTCTGTTCGAGCATTTGTCGTGGTGTTCGAGCGCTCGAGCGCTCGAACACCACGACAAATGCTCGAACTCGCGTACGGTATGGGGTGTGGATTACGTGAGCGAGTGGGTGTTGACCGTTTCTTGTCGGGATGGGGCGGGGATTGTGGCCGCCGTTACTGGGGCACTGGCTGAGCGCGGGGACAACATCATCGAGTCCCAGCAGTTCGGCAACCCCGATTCTGGGCGGTTCTTTATGCGGGTCGAGGTGGCCTCTACGGCCTCCCGCCAGGAGCTGGTGGCGGCGCTTACCCCTGCCTTCAAGCGATTTGGTATGACCTGGAACCTCGACTTAGTTGGACGCCGGATGCCGACGCTGCTGATGGTCTCCAAGGGCGCGCACTGCCTGGTTGACCTGCTGTATCGCGAACGCTCGCGGGCATTACCCGTCGATGTGGTGGGCGTGGTGGGCAACCATGACGATCTGCGCGATATCGCCGAGTTTTACGGAAAGCCGTTCCACCACATCCCGGTAACCGCCGATACGAAACCTCAGTCCGAGGCCGCACTGCGCACCCTCATCACCGATCTTGGCGTGGAGTTGGTGGTGTTGGCTCGGTATATGCAGATTCTCTCCGACGGCCTGTGTCGCGAACTGGCCGGGCGGATCATCAACATTCACCACTCCTTCCTGCCCAGCTTCAAGGGGGCGCGACCCTACGCGCAGGCGCACGAGCGCGGCGTCAAGCTGATCGGCGCCACCGCGCACTACGTTACCGGCGCTCTCGACGAGGGGCCAATCATCGAACAGGACGTCGAACGGGTGGATCACTCCCGAACGGTCGCCGAGCTACAGGCACTCGGCGAGGATGTAGAACGCCGGGCGCTGGCCCGCGCCGTGCAGTGGCACGCGCAGCATCGGGTGCTGCTAGATGGCAGCCGAACGGTTGTGTTTCGGTAGGTAGCAGATGCGGCGTGACTAGCTATCCGGGGCGAATAGACACTGCCACGCCTGACCTTCACTCATGTTTACGCCATTCGGCAGGACCAAGTCGGGTTCCACCCAGTCCGGGTTATGTTCGATGAGCCAATCGCCGGTGTGGGGATCGACCTCAATGCTAAGAATGCTCGGATGTTGCCGCGCCAGCTCCAGCTCAGTGGGGATTGCGTACTCGGCGCTCAGGGCTTCAAGCTCGGGGCCGGTGATGCCTCCCGGCGGCACCAGCTCATGGCGCATCAGGCAGCCAGCTACCCGATCCCAATAGGTGAGGTTCTCGGGATTGTCCCGCATCTGTGTGTAGAGCATGACCACCTCACCGCCCCACTGTTGTTCGCAATAGCGGACAATCTCTTCCATCGCGGCGATGTCGTCGCCCTCGGAGGTTGACCAGTGCCAGCCGCCGTGTGCCGGGTCGATATATCCGTCGATTCCTCCCGCAGCAAAGCACTCGTTGAACCGCGTAATGGCCTCCTGCTTCTCGGCCAAGGTAATCACGCCGTCCCGCAGAATGCTGCGAACAAACTCGCTGTCAGTTTCGGCGTAAAGTCGCTCAAACTCGCAAGCAAACGGATTATCGTCGGCCTCGCACGCCGCGGATTGTTCCGCTCCGGCATTCTCAATCGCAGCGGAGTCCCCGCCACACCCGGCCATAGATGCCACAACTACCACCGCAGCCAACAGCGTCACCGCTTGTCGCTTCATTATCAGCTCCCAGTCCCAAGGCGCAGGCATCTTCCCACGCGTCACATTCATAACGCTTGGCGCAGCACTTTCGTTGGGTGAGGGCCGGTATTGATCTACTCAACCATCGGAGCTGGTTAGGACGGCGGCTGTGCGAGCGGGGGTGGCGGCGGTAGCCGTTTGCGCATCCCAGGTGGTTTCGCGGACTACCGCATCGGCGCCCTGTTGTTGGACGGGATGGAGGGTGAAGTTGCGTCCACTTAGGGCTGGGATTTGTTGAGTTGCTGGCTGGGGGGTGGCGTTGAGGATGACTAGCACCGCCTCATCGCCGTTATCGATCAGCATGGTGATTACGCCGGGGGTGGCAGTGGGGCCGGAGAGGGGGAAGGTAACCAAATCGCGGATTAGGCTGGCGCTGCCCAGGCGGAGCAGGGGGGTAGCTGAGCGGATGCGCAGCAGGTCGAGGGCTTGTTCGCGGGCGGCGGCCATGTCGACCGGGCCGGGTTTGAGGGCCGGGTTGGCCAACAGCGGGGCGATGGCTGGCCAACGGTATTGGTTGTCCGGGGCCGAGGGCAGGCCGCGTCCGAAGCCGTTGTCGATGCCACGCCAGTCGATCAGGTTGAACCAGTCCCCCGCGTCGTAGGAGTTACGATCCAGCGACTTGGAGCGCAGCAGGTCGGTACCCGCGTGCCAAAACAGCGGCGTCTGCGCGAAGGCTACGCAGGCCAGCGCGAGGGTGTTCATCCGTATCCGGTCGGCCATTGATGTACTCACGGGCAGTTTCAGGATGCCGTAATCGAATAGCGTCTCGTTGTCGTGAGCGTCCACGTAGGTGATGATCTCGGCCGGGTCATCCGCATAACCAGCAGGTTGGCCGTTGTAGTCGATCTCGTCGCCGCGGCGGACGATGCCATCAGTGCAGCGCAAGGAGTATGAGCGTAGGTTGCCGGCCAGGCCCAGCTGGAGCAGGTCGGTGGCGTGGGCGAGGGTGGCGAGCGTTAACTCTGGGTCCTGTGACTCGCTACGCTCGCGCAGCATGATGTGGGGGGCAGGGGGTGGATACGGGATGGGACGGTGGTTGGGGGTGGTGGATAGGCCCGTGGCGAAGCCCTGGGCGAAGACGGCGCCGTCATCGGTGGGAGTGCCGCCAATCACCGCATCGCGCAGGCGGTCGGAGAAGGTGGCGATGCCGGTACCACCGAGGTTGCCCTGTGCGGCCTGCTCGAATAGCGCGCCGTCCTGCACTTCGCCGAAGTTCCAGCCCTCGCCGTAGAGGAAGATGCGCCGCCCGTCGATGCCGTCTCGCTCCAGGGTCAGCGCGTCGAGCGCCGCCCGTGCCGCCCGTAGATTGGCCTTGGTGTGGTGCCCCATCAGGTCGAAACGGAAGCCGTCCACCCGGTAGTGCTTGGCCCACAGCACCAGCGAGTCGATCATCGCCTTGCCCGCCATCGCGTGTTCGGTGGCGGTGTTGTGGCAGCACGTCGAATCCTCCACCTCGCCCGTCTGCGGGCAGAGGCGGTGGTAGTAGCCGGGAACGATGCGATCCCACATCGCCGCCTCGTTCTGCCCCGAAGCGGCCGTGTGGTTGTAGACCACGTCTAGTACCACCTGTAGCCCGACGGCATGCAGAGCGCCCACCATCGTGCGGAACTCCCGCGTGCGGGCGCCGCCCTCCGGATCAACGCAGTATGAGCCTTCAGGAACCGACCAGTGCCGCGGGTCGTAGCCCCAGTTCCAGGCGTCACGGTCGGCAATCTCGGCGATTAGCGCCTGCTGGCGATCCGAATCGGGCGCGAACCCGGTCAGGTCGGGCGGGGTGACCTGTTCGGCGCGGTCGGGCAGGGAGGCAATGTTGAAGGTGGGCAGCAGGTGGATGGTGGTCATCCCGGCTTCGGCCAAGGCCCGCAGGTGCGTCATACCATCCGACGATGACTCCGCGAAGGCTAGGAAGGTGCCGCGCAGGCGCTCCGGCACCGTCTCGTCATCGCGGGAGAAGTCGCGCACATGCAGCTCATAGATGGCCTGATCTACCGGACGCGGCACGAGGGGTGCCGGGGTGTTGCGCCAAATATCCGGTGCCCAGCGCGGGTCGGCCAGGTCAACTACCACCGAATGGGTGGAGCCGCGCGTGAGCGCCACCGAGTAGGGATCGGTAACTATGTTTGTTTCGATGCGACCGGTGCTTGGGGCGTAGACCACCACCTCATACTGGTAACGGGCGCCTAGAGGGCCACCGGTCTGGGCCAACCAGGTGCCGTCTGCCTGCCGCTGGGCAGGAAATCGCAGTGGAGCCACCCGCAGAGACATGGTGGGTGGCCAAAGCAGAAGAGTGACCACCTGGGCCGTCGGCGCCCACAGCGTAAACGTTGTCCCCCTGCCTGGCCGAACAATGGCCCCTAGCTCGCGTCGGGTAGCGCTCTTCGCATACAGATCGTCGAGTACGCCGGGAAGTTGCACACCGGTGGCGACCGTCAAGGTTCCACCGTCCCATCGCGCTAGCCAAACCTGGCCGGTCAGCGCCTGCTCCACCTCGGCCCGCGCGATACCTTCGAGGCGCAACGCCTTGTACTTAGCTAGCGCCGGAAACTGCGTCGCCACCTCGGCCGGACAATTCCCGGCTGGCACTAACGGCAGATATACCGTGCCCGCACCGTCATCTAAGTACCCGTCGGTCACCACATCCAACCCGGTTTTCGGGGCGACACACAGGAGCCAGGTGTCGCCGTGGCCGAAGTCGGCGGGCACGAGCAGCAGATCGGAACGTACCCAGTGGGCAGCGGCGGCGATGGCGGTCATGTGACTATTGTGCGGTCTCGGGCACAATGTTCCTATGTCCGACGCACACCGCGCCCCCGCCCGCGCCCGCATGACCGCCTCCGAACGCCGCGAACAACTGATTTCCGTTGCCCGCAGCCTGTTCGCCGAGAAGGGCTTTGAGGGCACGGCGGTCGAAGAGATCGCCACCCGCGCCAGCGTGTCCAAGCCCGTGGTCTACGAACACTTTGGCGGCAAGGAGGGCATCTACGCCGTCATCGTTGATCGCGAGGTACAGGCCCTAACCTCCACCCTGATCGGTTCCCTAGCCATGCGCGGACACCCAAAGATGCTGGTAGAGCGGACATCCCTGGCCCTGCTCGACTATATCGAAGCCCGCGAAGACGGCTTCCGCATCCTGATCCGCGACTCCCCCATGGCGCAGGCGACCGGCACGTTCTCTTCCCTGATCGGCGATGTGGCCACGCAGGTGGAGTACCTGCTGGAAGATCAGTTCCAGGCGCACGGCCTAGAGGCGCGCACCGCTCCGATCTATGCCCAAATGCTGGTGGGCATGATAATGCTCACCGGTCAATACTGGTTAGACGCCCGCTCCCCGGCCAAGGAGCAGGTGGCGGCCCACCTGGTAAACCTCGCCTGGAACGGCCTGCGCGGCCTAGAAAAAACCCCCAGTCTCAGCAGCTAAGCGGGTTTGCAGCAAGGTAACTAGCGGACGGCTCCGGCGCGACGCTTGTTGTAGACGTCGAAGGCCACGGCCAGTAGCAGGACGCCACCGCGGACGATCTGCTGCACAGAGGTGTCCCAGCCGAGCAGCGACATGCCGTTAGACAGCACGGCCATAACCATGCCACCGACCATCGCCCCCGTGACGCGGCCGACGCCACCAGACGTAGACGCGCCACCAATGAAGCAAGCGGCGATGGCGTCCAGCTCAAACATATTGCCAGCGGCAGGCTGCGCACCACGCGAGCGCGAGGAAAACACAATGCCCGCGATGGCGGCCAACATGCCCATGTTCACGAAGATCCAGAAGTTGACCTTCTTGACCTTCACACCCGAAAGTTGCGCGGCTGGCAAATTGCCGCCAATGGCATAGATGTGGCGACCAAACACCGACTTGGTGGTAACTACCTGGTAGACCAGGATCAGCACGGCCAGAATGATTAGCACGATAGGCAGGCCACGCCAGGAGGCGAGCTGCCACATGAAGGCCATAATCACGGCCGCAACCAACACCAGCTTGGTGATGAACAGCGCCATGTGTTCCACCGGCTGTTGGTAGCGCAACTTGCCCTGACGGGCGCGCCACTGTGTCCAGGCGAACCCGGCCACAGCGAATAGGCCGATCATCAGGGTGAAGATGTCTCGACCGTCGATCTCGCCGAATAGGTCGCTGATGGCACCCGAGGCGATCTCGTTGTAGGTGTCCGGGAACGGGGAAAGCGAAATGTTGTTCAACACGAACCAGGTAAGCCCGCGGAACAGCAACATGCCCGCCAGGGTGACGATGAATGCCGGGATGCCTACGTAGGCAACCCAGAAGCCCTGCCAGGCACCAACCAACAAGCCGACACCGATAGCGGCAAGTACCCCGACCCACCAGGGCAAGCCCTGACGGATGACCAGCACGGCCGAGACGGCGCCGGAAAGCGCCACCACCGAACCCACCGAAAGGTCGATGTGCCCGCCGATAATCACCAGGATCATGCCGAGCGCCAGAATCAAAATGTGCGCGAACTGCATCACCAGGTTGTTCAGGTTGGTCGGGTTGAGCAGCGTGCCGCCGGTCAGGAACGTGAACAGGATCACGATTGCCACGAACGCGATGTAGATACCCGAGGTGCGCAGGTTGCGCGTGAATAGATCGGAGACATCGCTACCGACCTTGGTGTTAAGGAATCGGTTCCAAAGGCGGGTTGCCGGGGAGAACACCATCGCAAGGAAACGCCCGATCGGGGCGAACAGGCCCCCTAGCCGATCACCAAAGCGCGAAAATGAATCCTTCGCAGCCGTTAGCGTACTCATCGGACATCCTCCATGTGGTCAGTGGCGATGGGGGTCGCCGGGGTCTTTTCGATGGTCATAAGTTCCATTAGGCGTTCCTGGGTGGCCTCCGCTACGGGTAATTGGCCGGTGATGCGCCCGTAGGCGAGGGTGAAGATGCGGTCGCAGATGCCGAGCAGCTCGGGCAGTTCCGAAGAGATGACCACGACGGCCTTACCCTCGGCTGCGAGTCCGTTAATTATTGTGTAAATCTCATACTTGGCGCCGACATCAATGCCACGGGTCGGCTCGTCAAGCAGCAGCACCTCCGGCGAGGTGTGCAGCCACTTGGAAAGCACCACCTTCTGCTGATTGCCACCCGACAGGTTTCCGACCGTCTGCATGACCGAAGGGGTGCGGATGTTCATCGCCTGACGGAACTGCTCGGCAACGGCTACCTCCTCGTTGCCGTTGACCATGCCGCGATGGCTGATCTTGTCCAGTCCGGCCGAGGAGATGTTCGTCTTGATGTCCTGAATCAGATTCAGGCCGTAGTGTTTGCGATCCTCGGAGACGTAAGCGATGCCCTGCTCGATGCAGGCGGCGACGGTTTTAGTGTCAATCTCCTCACCATGCAAGAACACCTTGCCCTGAATGTCGCGGCCATAACTGCGGCCGAATACCGACATCACCAGCTCCGTGCGCCCGGCGCCCATCAGCCCGGCGATACCAACCACCTCGCCCGCCCGCACGTCAAAGGATGCGTCCTCGACA
>WQZL01000048.1 GCA_009780755.1 Promicromonosporaceae bacterium
CGTCGAGAACGCCTCCACCGTGCGCACCCCGCCGGGAGCGGCGTGGAATAGTTCGACGGCCTCGGGTGTGGCCTTGCCACCGCGGATATCCCAATTGTCCAGAAACTCGCGCAACGTGGCCGAGTGCACGGTGGTCACGGAGTGGTCGAGCAGCCCGCCTCGGTCCAGCTCCCCTAGCAGCGCTGGGATGCCGCCCGCCCGATGCACATCCTCCATGTGGTACGTCTGTGAGTTGGGAGCCACCTTCGCCAGACAAGGCACGCGGCGAGAAATCGCGTCGATGTCGGCCAGCGTGAAGTCGATGCCGCCCTCAATGGCGGCAGCCAGCACATGCAGCACGGTGTTGGTGGAGCCGCCCATCGCCACGTCCAGGGCCATCGCGTTGTGGAAGGCCGCCCGGTTTGCGATGTTGCGTGGGGCTGCCGATTCATCCTCCTCGTCGTAGTAGCGGCGGCACAGCTCCACGATGAGGCTTCCGGCTCGCAGGAACAGCTCGCGGCGGGTCTCGTGGGTGGCGAGCGTTGAGCCGTTGCCCGGCAGTGCCAGGCCGAGCGCCTCGGTTAGACAGTTCATCGAGTTTGCGGTGAACATCCCCGAACAGGAGCCACAGGTGGGGCACGCCGCCGCCTCCACCGCCGCGAGCGCCTCGTCGGAGACGGACTCATCGGCGGCATAGTTGATGGCGTCGATCAGGTTCAGCGGATTGCGGGCCACCCCGTCGGCCACGATGGCCTTGCCCGCCTCCATCGGCCCCCCCGAGACGAATACGACCGGGATGTTCAGCCGCAGCGCGGCCAGTAGCATCCCCGGCGTGATCTTGTCGCAGTTGGAGATGCAGACGAGGGCGTCAGCGCAGTGGGCGTTGACCATGTATTCAACCGAGTCGGCGATTACATCGCGGCTGGGCAGCGAGTACAGCATCCCCGCGTGGCCCATCGCGATGCCATCATCGACGGCGATGGTGTTGAACTCCTTGGCCACGCCGCCCGCCTCGTAGATGGCGCCCGCCACCAGCTCGCCGACATCGCGCAGATGCACATGACCGGGCACGAACTGCGTAAACGAGTTGGCTATCGCGATGATCGGCTTGCCGAAGTCCTCAGTTGTCATGCCGGTGGCCCGCCACAGCGCCCGCGCGCCAGCCATGTTGCGGCCATGAGTAGAGGTTCGGGAACGCAGCAATCTAGCCATATGCGGAGTCTAGTGTCCCGTCTGAGGACTCACGACTAGCGCAACGGTGCGTTCGCATGGATAACCTGACACGTTCGACGAGGGCTGTGATGCGTATAGAGTCAGGCGGTGCATTATGAGTGTCTGATCGTTGATGATGAACCGGAGATCGCCGCCGGGCTATGCGAATACTTCAATCTGTTCGACGTGCCCTCCCACTATGTGCTTTCGGCCGACGCGGCGTTGGAGTTCTTTGAGGGCAACACGGCCTCACTCCTGCTGCTCGATGTGAACCTGGGCGACGAGTCCGGGTTTGCGTTGTGCAAGACGCTGCGCCAGACCCTGGACATTCCAATCCTGTTCGTTAGCGCCCGCTCCAGTCATGACGACATGCTGATGGGCTTTACCCTGGGCGGCGACGATTACATCACCAAGCCCTACTCCCTTTCGGTGATGCTCGCTAAGGTGAAGGCCACCTTGAAACGGCATCAGACGGCGTTGCCCACGGCGGGAGCGGGCGACAGAGTCCGTATCGATGCCACAACTTCTCGCCTCCTGCTTGATGACACCCCGCTGGAACTAACGAACATGGAGGATCGCCTTCTAAGGTTCCTGCTCGACAACAAGGGACGAGTAATCGACAAGGTTGACCTATACCAGCAGGTGTGGGGGCATCGAATGGTCAGCGCCAGCACCCTAAACGTCCACATTCGTCGCCTGCGCGAAAAGATCGAGGCCGACCCCAACGAGCCGCAGCTAATCAAAACCGTCTGGGGCATCGGCTACGTTTACGACGAGGCGCCTGCCGCATGAGGTGGCTGATCGCGGGCGTGACCGCCGTGCTGCTTGGTGGCGTCGGCCTTGCCCTCACTACGCACCAGAATGCTCCCGAACTCGACATGATCGAGGTCAATCGGGTGATTCATGCGGTCACGGAGGAATGGCCCGCCGCCCTCGCCGGGCAGCTACCGGATAGCCCCCTCGATGTTGCCTTCATCCCGCGAGGAGAGTCACTGCATGACCGGATTCGCAGCCGGGAAACCTTGGTGCCGCTGTATGTGGCCGGGCAGGCCGTGGGCACCGTTGCTTTCCCGAACGACGCCCCGGGGCAAATTGACGCCGCCCAGCGCCACCTGACCCTCCTTTACTTCGGCCAGGTCGCGCTGTTGGCCCTCGGAGCGAGCGCATTCGTGCTGCACCAGCAGCGAACCATCCAACGCCCCTTTGCAAAGATGCGTCAGTTCGCCTCGCGGGTGGCCGATGGCGATCTGGATGCCCCCTTGGAGATGGACCGCCGCAACCGTTTCGGCGCGTTCTCGGAGAGCTTCGACCTGATGCGCGAGCAGCTGGTAATCGCCCGCGCAAACGAGGAAGCCGCAAATCTTGCCAAGAAGGAGCTGGTGGCCTCGCTTAGCCATGACATAAAAACGCCGATCACCTCCATTAAGACCGTCGCAGAACTGCATCAGGCCAAACGCGGCGATACGCCCGAGATGACCTCCATCATCGCCAAGGCCGATCAGATCGACCAGTTGATAACCAACCTGTTTACGGCAACGCTCGAAGATTTAGAACAGCTGAGCGTCGCCCTAGAGGAGTTCAGCGCCACCGAACTTGAACGCGACATCCGCGAGGCCGACCCGCGTGGCCGGATTCGGCCCTTTAGGCTGCCGCCGTGCGTGCTGGCCATAGATCGGCTGCGGTTTAGGCAAATCATGGACAATCTGATTGGGAACGCCGAAAAGTACGCGGGCACCGAGGTGGAGGTGTCGGGCGCCTTCGATGGCAGATTCTTCGTGCTTACCGTGCGCGACTTTGGGCCAGGGGTGGGCGAACACGAGCTGACCTCGCTGACCGCTAAGTTCTTCCGAGCCGAAAACTCGCGCGGCATCCAGGGCGCGGGCCTTGGCCTGCACCTTGCCGCCTACTTCATGCACGAGATGGGCGGCTCGCTAGCCTTTGAAAACCGAGACGGCCTACGCGCCATCCTCCGCTTCCCCCTCTAGTCCCGTCATTCTGCGCGAGCGGTAGCGAGTCGCAGAACCCAGACCAGAGAGTAACTCTTTGAGTCTGGATCCTGCGACTCCGCTCCTACGTCGCTTCGCGCAGGATGACGCGGGAGGTTCTTACGGGATGGCTTGTAGTGGCCTAGATTTAGTTTTCGTCTGGGGTGTTTGGGTGGCGGGGGATTTTGATTTGCTTGGTGGTGCCGCGTTTGTGCCATAGTGCTTGATTTGTTGTGGGTTTGTAGTTCTTGGGTGGGGCTATGGTGATAATGGCGGCTGATGCTTGCGGCGCGCCCAGAAGGATTGCTGCTTCGGGTTTTGTGAATAGCAGGGCTGGGCCAGGGGTGTTTGACATGATTCTGGCTGGAGCGGTAGCGATGAGGCAGATACCAGCTCCGGCAGCGCGTTTGAAGACGTCAATGTATTTTTCGTTGGCGGCTCGTGCGGCGGAAGAGAGCGCGGGACCGGCCAAATCTTTGTGTGCCTCCGTGATTGATTCTTCGATGTAGGCGCCTAGTGATTCCAGATCGTCAATGAGTAGCAGCACAGGTGGGGTGGCGGCGAGGAATTCTCGCATTGTCATACCGGAGGTTTCTCGGTGTTCAAGCCTCTCGGAAATCACGGCTTCTAGTTTTTCGATAAAGCCAGTTAGCCCTGCGCCCGAGCCGAGATATGTTACGCCTTCAACTTTTGCGTGGTGGGCAAGGTCTCCGTTGCGCGAGTCAGAGATGAATAGTCGTTGCGGGGTGGCTTGGAATCCCGCGGCGAGTAGGCGAAGTAGGTTGGTTTTCCCGGTAGCGGCTCCGCCGGTAATAATTTGGTAAGGGATGGTCAGATCGAGGGCTATGGGGTTGGTGGTGTCTATGTCGTATCCGATCCAGCCCTCGCGTCGATCTGGGTTGAATAGTGTGGTTAAATCTTCGTAGGGGATGGTGTCTGCTAGTACCTTAACGCCTGCTGCTTGTGTGGCGGTGTTGGTTGTTGCGATGGTTTCTACGATGGCTTGTAGCCTACGAGCGTAGGCTAGATCGTTACCATCATGTTCTGCTGGAAGGTAACATTGGGCTAGTTGCGGATTTTCGAGTCGTACTAGTGCCCGGCCAGGAGTTTCATCTAGTTTAAGGCTGGTGCGGCCAACCACTAGTGTGGTATCGGTAGCATCGGTGAGGAAGTGGGTTAGTTTTCGTTTGAAATTCGCAGAAATCGAATATTTCAGCACGTTTGGCCGTGAAGCGGCAAGCATCACGAACATACCAGCTGAGGCGCCATCTCGGGTGAGCCGCACCAGAAATTGTTCCATTTCTTGACCGGCTTCTGGCACCACGTCATAGTTATCGATGATTACAAACATTGCTGCTAGCGGTTCGGTGTTGTTTTCTTTCGCGGCCTGGTTATACATCGCGAAGTGATGCGCTCCAGCGGCCGCGAATAGCTGTTTACGCCGATCCATTTCCCCGGTAATTAGCTCGATAAGTTTCGCGAGTTTTTCAGCTTCTCCAAAAGCTAGGTAATCACCGGTATGAGGCAAGCCACGCAAAGCAGCCAGCCCAGAGTTACCGTAGTCCAGCACAAACATTTGACACAGGGCTGGGGAGTTTCTGGTGGCCAGAGTTAACGCGATCGTGGTGAGTGTCACTGACTTACCCATGCCAGAGGCCCCGAACACGGCAAGGTTTCCGTCAGTGTCAAAGGTGTGTGAGAATTCTGCTTGGGCTTGCTGTTCGGGTATATCAGCAATCCCGAGCGGTACCGTGAGATTGTGTTCGGTAAGCATACCTACGTCTTGGCTGGCATCAATAGCCGGGGAGACAATGGTATCTGCTAGTGGCGGCAGCCAAGGCTTTTCAACGTCTATACAACCTTGGGAATCATAGACATCCCTGATGTGGTTAACCATTACATCCAGCTCGGTGGCTTTGGCATCTGCTTCACCATCGGTGGCTGAGAGATCCTGGTTTACTAAAGTGCCCTGGCCAAGCTCGTTCAGCATGTAAACTCGTCGATCTATCCCGGCATCTACTTGTTCTGCCACATAAGGGGCACCAGACCAAGCCGATTGGAACATTTCGTAAATCTCATTGTTCCCTACCTGTAGAATCGCTCGGCCTGGTTGTGTGATCCGCGCGGCATCTGGGGTTTTTAGCACCTCGTTTGAATCACCCTCGTTAGCTACCTTCAGTGCTAACCGGAATCGAGAGTTCGACCAGATTTGATCGTCTACCACACCCGAGGGTTTCTGCGTTGCTAGGATCAGGTGTACTCCAAGCGAACGGCCAATCCGGGCCGTGGAAACCAATTCCGCCATGAACTCAGGTTGCTCTTTTTTAAGTTCAGCAAACTCATCAGAAATCAGGAACAAGTGTGGTAGCGGCAGTGTGACCTCACCAGCCTTAAATGCCTTGGTGTATGAATTAATGTTATTGACGCCAACCTCATTAAAAATTCGCTGCCGACGAGCCAACTCTGCCTTGATCGATGCCAACGCACGCATCGACCCGGCACCATCTAGGTTAGTGATCGTGCCCAACAAGTGCGGCAGATTGTCAAACAGATTCGCCATACCGCCGCCCTTGTAGTCAATCAATAAGAACCCAACCTCATGAGGGTGGAAATACGCGGCCAGCGACAAAATATACGATTGCACGATCTCTGATTTACCAGAACCCGTGGTGCCTGCGACCAGACCATGCGGGCCATGCGCCCGTTCATGCAAGTTCAGATCAACTACGTCATCCTTGCCCCGCAACCCCAGTGGTACCGCGAGCGATTTATGCGATGCGGACTTGGCCCATAAGTCCGCGATGGGAATCTCGTGTGGATGTTCTACCTTGTATAGCTCGAAGAACGTGACCGCTTCAGGAATTTGTGTAGAAACACCGGCCACATGCTTTATCGGTGCTAACCGCCGCGCTGTTAGCTCAGTCTTCACGCCCTCTAGGCTTGGTAGTGTCAAGGGCTGCCCATTAAGCTCGCCCTCGTTCATCACCAGCGTTGCTCGCGTGCTACCCTCTAAACGTAACACTGTTTTAATATTTTCCGGCAGATTGGACTGCATCTGCGTAACCCAAACCAACGAAAATCCTAACCCCGTGGTAGGCCGCTGCAAAAACTCCATCACCGAATGGTTCACCACCAGCGATGGGCTATCTACCACAAACACGTAGTGCGGCAAGAACCCGGCATCTTGCTTGGATTCAGACTGTTTCAGATCGCGCTGTTTAAGAAGCTGCGATAAGTTACCCAGTACCTGATCCCTGTGGTTTTCCCCGCTAACCAGGCCAGTAATGTTAATTGACTTTACGCGGCAATGTGGCAGCCAACGCGCCCAGGATAGCTCTGCCCTACCAGGCTCGTCAGTTAGAACGATTATTTCAATGTCATGGTAGGATTGAAAAAACCCTAAATCTAGTAAAAGTGCCGCTAATAACCCGCGCACGTGCCCAGGTTCGCCAACCAGACCCAAATGCGCGGCCTTTAAATCAACCACCACGGGCAGATCAGGCACCGAAAGGTGTCCGCTCACCACAGCGGCAACCTCGCCCGCTAAAGTTACCTGCCCGGCCTTGTCCTGCATCGGTAGCCCAGTCAGGTCTGGCGTCTTCACCTTGTAAGAGACTGGCCGATTAGCTGTTCCCAAAGAGACCGTTAAGAAGTCGGCGTCATTAATTGCTCGCTCAAACACTCGCGGCGAGTACAGCTCTAGCTGCCGCTCGATCTGTTCCGGGGTCAGATAGTGGTAAGTAGCCGCCTTTATTTGTGCCTGCCGCAGCTGCCACAACTCTTTGCGCTTGGCCAACAAGTAGCTTTCATACTCCGCGTTCGTCGCGGCCGCCTCAGCTTTAGCATCCCGGCGGCCAGTAACATAGTTCCAAATAGACATGCATAGCGTAACCACGGTCATGCCTAAGCCCATAAGCATCATCATGCCTCGGCCCATCAGCAGCGCCATCGCCACCGTCATACCTGAAGTCAACAATGGGGGAATAATCAACTTCAGCAACGCGCCCTTGGCTGGTTTTTCCGGTTCTGGCGGCGCCTTAATATCTACCGCATCATCTGGCGCGCGATACACCTCGCGCGGCGGGCGTTTAAACACCGGATACTCCACTGGACGGACTGGAGCCTGCAAAGCCACCGCCAACCGCGACTCATACCCTGTTCCGGTTACCGTCACATAGCGAGCATCACTAATGGTGATGCCGATAGAACGATCTACCCAGATCGCGTCCCCCGGATGTAGCTCATGAGTACCAACAGCTACCAACACCCCATTGAGGTATATCGGAACACCCTCATGAAGAACATGCAGTACATACTCCTCAATGGCTGCCACGGTCACGGCCTCCAGCCCGCTAGAACCAGGTGGTACCAAGTGGTCGTCCGCCGACCAACCCACCCGCAACGGCCCATCAACCCCTTGCGTAGACCAGTCCTGCCCAACCTGCGAGATACCCAGCACCCAACAACCCGGCACCACCTCAACGGGCAGACCACTATCCCCCGTCGGTATCTCAACTACCCTGTCCAGGTCACTTGCCTCCAAGTCGGCAAGCACCGCTGTCTCGTCTCCGCCAGCCGGAGATAGCACCCCCCGCGCGGCCCGTTTCAACGCCGTCAACACATCACCAAAAGTGACGCCAGGGGGAAACTCAACACACCGCTGCGAGGTGAACACCATCACCGCGTCGAACCCGCCAGCCTCTCCCGCAGCCATCAGGCATCCCCGCCCAGTGCTTCAGCGGCCCGTTCCCGCTCGCTAATCATGCGATCTATATGACCGCGAAGATACGTCAACCGTGCTTGCCGATCTGGGGCCATAACATCTGCCTGCAAGAACGCGTACTCGTTGGTGTAAGCCACCAGGATCAACTGCTGATCCCCGAACCGTTGCGCAATATTCAACGCCTGGGCAAACTCCAACCGCCCCAGATGAATCCAGTAGTCAAATAGCATCCCATCAGCTCTTCGCGTCAGGCCAGCTTGCACCCACTCCCGTTGATCCTCTGGCAACGGCAACGACACCACATATGCCCGAGCCAGCAAATGCCGCGTCTCAAACGACATATCAGCCAGCGGCACACCCGACATGGCCTCCTGTACTTCCAGGAAACTTCCGTCCACGTAAGCCTGCGAAGCCCTGATTACCCGATCTTGCCCCGGTATTACCCCCAGGGTTGACCTAACTGCGATAAACGATGTCGCAGCAAGCGCTAATACCAGCACCGGTACTGCCACCTGCAAAGCACGCCAGCCAACCCGCGACACCTTCACCTTGGATGTCTTCTCAGCTGCGACGTTTGCCTGCCACGCCGCCAGTAAGCTATCTCGAATCTCGGCGGCTGTTTCTAGCTTTGCGATTTCGGCCAGCAACCGATGCTTACCCAACAGGTCAGAGCCGCCTGCCAGGAAGTCCTCATACCGGCCTCGGCCCAACAACTCCCCAGCCAACGCCAGGTACTTGGTTACAAAGGAGGCCCCGTCACTAGCCGGGCCAGCCACATCCCGCAGCAGCACCCGTGGCCGCAAGCCGTCTGCAACTACTAGGTTCCCCGGAGCCAGGGAAAACTCATACACCAGCGATAACGGTTCCAGCTCGGCTATATTCACCAAGAACCGCAATCGGTCAACCCGTTCAGCCTCAACCAACGAGACCCCAGGGCTTACTCCTGCCAGGTCGAACTCAAAGGAGACCTCACCATCGCCTGGCATAAGCCGCACGGGCTGTAAACCCGCGCGCGCAAACGCAAGCACCGGTAGCTGCTCATCAACAGCGGTTAGGTCGCTCTTAGCCACTGTGATCGAAGCAGCAGACCCATCTCCTGCTACAACCTCACCTGACCGCAACGAGGACATCGCCATCTACGCACCTCTCATTACTCAGCGGCCCCAAGGCCGATACCAACCGATTCGTTGTCAACGAACGGAACCAAACCAACCCGTCAAAAAGCGGTGGCAACACGCCAGCGGCAACCATCTCGCCGATCACTCCAGCAAGTCCCAGACGAGGGTCAAACCGCACGTCACACCCGCCAAAGCCGGGCAAAACCAAAGTTACTGTGACCATCTAAGCTCCTCCTGTCTAGCACGTAACCTGCGTGACCATTCCATAACTCCTGCCACTAGCCCGCCAACTAGCACAGCGGCCACCACCACCGCAGCAATCAACCCCAGCGAAACATCACCAGTAGCCTCGTCCGTGGCACCGAAAAGAACCGGCTGTACCGGCCCATCAAACAAGTCAACCCGAGCCAAAGTCGTCTCCACCAACACTGCTGGAGCAACAACAGCCAACTCAACCGGCCCGTCAAAAAGCTCATCACGCAAGCCCGCCACAGCAGCTTCCCGCTCAGCAGACAACCACCCACAAACACCAAGCGCCACATCCGAAAACAAATCCACACCCTGCAAATCAGGCAAAACCGCACCCCTCCCATACCGCCCAACAATCGCCCCCGGATCAATAAAGAACCCAGAATCAGGGCCAGGAGTAGTTTCCTGAAAAACAACAGTCTGCATCATAGGCATGGGAATGTCTCCGACATTTCTAGCAGTTCTGGGTAGGCTCGCCACACACTCGATAAGTCTAACTCCGTGCCTGGTTCACGATGCCACCTCTCCAACTCAACCAACTCCATTGGGCTAAGGAAATAGAAGGCGTCAAAAGCGCCACTACGATCCAAATCGCATAAGTCAACATCAAAGCGACACTCCCAAGGGACAATTCGCTCGGGGATACAACCCCTACCCTGAAACTCCGGGTTCATCGCTACAATGTCGTTAATAAGCTCGCGGTACAAGTCAGATAAACTCACTGCGACCACAATCGGCGGCGGGCGATCATTGCCCGGATAACGAATGCCTTCTCGATAAAAATCGGCCCACAGCATAAAAGCCGCCATCTCCGGGTGACGCCCATTCACCCATAACCGCAAAGACCCATCCGACTCAAACTCCTCAGAGAAGTAGTCTATGAGAGTGTCGTAGGTCAACCCCGTATCACCATCAACAGCACTAGCATGAACCAAGCCCTGCACAAACTGATCCCGCCCAAACGGGTTAGTCAACGGTCGCCAGCGATCAAAAGGCGTCCAAGAACATCGGCTTATAGCAGGATCTGGAGAGAAAACATGGAAGATTATGTTCTGTGCATAATAGATAGCCCGCACATCGCCAAATTCTTCGATGGCGGTCTGTCGTGCCTCTTCTGGCATCAATTGATCGTTCTCACTGGCAGCACAGCCAGTCGGTATAGCAAACAGCACCATCAAAACAACCGTGGCTGCAGCCGTCACACCGCACTTCAAACGGCCCTTTTGTGAGGAAGGAATCGAGGTCAGGGACATGGGAACACCACCGACATATGAAGCAACTCAGGATACGCCCGCCACACACCAACCAAATCCAACTCCGTACCTGGCTCACGATGCCAGCGCTCAAGCTCAGCCAACTCCATTGGGCTCAAAAAATCGAAGACGTTCAACCAAGAGCCGGAGACATTGCTATCATACGACACCGGGCAACCACGACCGCTATAGGCCGGATACTGAGCCAAAGTTCCAATAATTAACTCTTGATAGTGAATAGCTAAGTCCCGAACAGCAGCCCGCTGGGGGTATTCAGAGGTTATGGGACGAATTCCTGATGTTCGGGTGTATCCGAGCCAAAGTATGAATGCCTCCATTTCTGGATGACGACCGTTCACCCATAGGCGCAAAGTTCCATCTGGTTCAAATTCATGTGCGAAATATTCTTCCAGAATTTCATAAGTCAAACCTGTGCCGCCATCAATAGCGCTGGCATGAACAAACGCCTGCACAAACTGCATTCGGCCAAATGGATTTATTGGCTCAGCAGGCAAAACTATAGGGGACCAAACACCCCAATCATACGTGCCGTGGTGATTTAGGCCGGCAACATCAAAAAACGTATTCTGCGCGATATAAATGAGCCGCAGATTTCCGAATTCCTCAGCAGCGACAAGGCGAGCCTGTTCCTGCTCAGTTAACGTCGACGACAAGTCTGAGTCATCGGCGGCTGAACATCCGTTCAGTAATGACAATAATGCCACGGCTACTGCTACATGTCGCGTCCATCGGGTCTGTTTTTGCTGAAGCATGTGATCTGTCACTCTTGTCCTCGCTACACAGGGGGGTTATTTCTTAGCCAAATTTGAACTGCTCTACGCAAGCCCTCGGAGACTCCTCTCCCTTCCCGGTTCGAACCTGCCGCCATAGCATTCAGAATATCTCCTATCGAATATCTATCGCCGAACCTTCCTTTAATGTACTCAAGCAGCTCTCCAAACCTTACAGAGTGTGGGCCTTCTGTGCAGAAATCCAGCACGATGGCGTTATCATTGGAATCCATAAGAAAAGTCCCAGCAATTCCAATCCGTGGTATAGCGGAAGCAAGGGTACGAGCATCCACCGTGTTATCGGCGTTTCGAACGTCCTGTTGATGCTGAGCGATATCACTTGGTATGTTCATCAAGTCATCGGCCAACCCAATTCCATCGAGAATTGCAGAAATTGGCGGCACTCCAGGAAGCCCTTCGGCCATTCCGAGCAAGAGAGTTCCGAGTGCCCCCCAGGACCAACTAGTATTTGGACCTGATGCTTCTAGCCCATCGCGCACGCTAATGCCTGCATCAATCAGAGCGGCCTCCCATAAATAGGCAAAGTGGTCAGGGTCGAAGTGGCCCTGAAGGTCAGATGCCTTTACAGTTTTGTCTCCGACGTAGAACCGTGCCGGGTCTGCGTCATTAAAGTGGAAATTATCGAAGTTGAAATCAGCGGGATTGAAACTGGTGCCGCCTTGCCATCTGAGATAGCCGAGTAACTGGAATAGCCGTAGTTTGGCGTAGGTTGCGTCTCGGCTGGGGGTGCCCGCGTTAGGGAACGGACTTTCCCCATCGTGTACGTACCAGGCGTAGATCAGTGCGTTTACGCCGAAGTTAGCGGCGCTAGCGTCGAACAAAGCACTAAGAGCTAGCTGCCAGTGATTCACCGGAACGTCACCAGGCTCAAAACTCACACTAACATCAGCTAGACCAGCGTTTCTGGTTTCTCTATCGTCCTGTAGGCGTTGAGCAAGAGCGAAGGTTTCAACAACACGGGAAAGCCCTTCAGGGGTTTCGCTCATCTGAACCATCCAGTCCATCAACGCGTCTAACTCCCAAGGACGCCAAGTATGAGGCCCCCGAGCGTACAAGAGCGCGATCTGGAAATTAACCATCTCTTCACTGCCACTAAAAAAAGAGTCTCCCTTACCATCCCAAACACCCTCAGGGAAAAACTCACCAAGACCAGGGAACTCCTCATGTCGGAACGTGAGCACAAACCCCTCCCCACCTCCAGGAGTACACATTGGTGTTCCAAGACGCTTAGAAGACGCGTAAGTCTTGATTCTTTGCAGAGCCTCATTAATGTCGTCAAGTACGCCGCGCTGTTGCGCTTCAAGCTCAACCATCCGTTCCCGGATTGTCAAGGCACGCCCGCTCCCGCGCCTCAGCTGCTCTATAACAGGGGTGAGATCAAAATCTGCCGAGTTTTCGCCCTGCGCAGCCAGAGCGTGAAACAAGCCCGCTAAATGCGAATTCATTGAGTCAAGGGTAGCCGCGATCTCCTGGATATCATACTGCGTTGTTTCAACATGCGTCAGATTGAGCAAAAACTGAAAGTCACTATCAATACCGTGAACCTTGCTAATAAAGTTCTTCAAATGCCACAAATACGACGAAAGACAATCATGCCAAGCATCCAGCAACGGGACATGAACCCGGCGCCAGTAATCCGCCATAGCAACAGCAGAATCACCCGCGATTGAATCCGTGTTCGCTAGCGCCTCAACCCGAGAACGCAAAGCAACCGCCGAAGAAATCCATCCATTAATCGGCCTAGTGTTATGGTCACGCAAGGAGGCTAGATCCGCGAAATGGAATTCTTCTCCTCCGCCGAAAATGCTCATGACATACCTTTCCCTAAGAACACCCGCTACGGACGGCTCTCGACATCGAACCCGGCAGCTGTGTCTCGATCAACCTCTTCCAACCGCCGCGCAACATCACGCGCCACAGACACATCATTATCCAACATCGCAGCATACTCACCTGACACATTCATCATCAAAGACAATGTGTCAAAAAAGGCCATCACACTCTCGGACGTTGAAAGCGGAGAATCTACATGCGGCGACGTACGATGATCCTGGCTAGAGGGGCCAGAACGCTGCGGCAGATAATCAGCACCAGCCTCCTTGCCACCTGCCACTTGGTCAAGCAGCTCCTCGTACCGGACAAGATCAACAGCGATCCCACCACGTGCCGACATCCCTAACCTCCTAAAGTTACGTACAGTCGCTTACCTACGGTTGTTGAGTCGGGTGACTTCCGCGTCGATGAGACCGATACGGGTGTTGTGCTGCGTGCGCTGCCCCGAAAGAGTGTCCCACTCAACAGAGAGACCGCCTCGCTTCAGATGCAAGCGGGTGATGGCAGCATCTAACGAGTTCACCCGGCTGGTGCATTCCTGCTCAGCTGCACCACAAGCACTCACACTCTCCGCGTGATGGTCACCTCGCCAGGGGTAGGAAACATCGAGCGACAAGCCCTGAATCCGAGAACGCTCCACCACCAGCTCAGCATGAACCTCGGTCAAGGAAGCAATCAACGAGTCCAACTCACCTAAGGACACCTCGATCTGCCCCATCTGAGTCACCGCCGCAGCCCGCCGGTCAACCAATGTTGCCCGTTCCGTCCGCAAATCAGTAATCCGCTGAGTCACTTGCGCTGGAGTCACCACACACCCTCTCACTCAACACCCGGCAACCCCGGAAGCCACCACGCGAGAAACAACCCACCTCGCGCAGCGGCCCCAGGGAACCAAGCTCCGACAGCCACCGCCTACTGAGCGTTAAAGACACCAGCTAGGGTCGTGTCAGCCTGAGTGAACTGATCCAGGGTATGCCGGATACCCCTGGCCGTCTGCGTACACATATCCGCCGTGTCATACAGGATCGGCGCAGCAGTTTGCGTGATGAAGTCATAAAAAGCCTGCGCGGAGGCACCCTTATAGCAGTCCTGCAAGCTGTCATTGATCGCGATTGCCTCCAGACGGCACTCCTCCAGCCGCGAAGCCAACGCGTCACACCGCGAAGCGGCACTATCCATCGCCACTGGATCAATCTGCATCAAGCCAGACATAAAACACTCCTAAAACGAGTGTGAGGCCACAACAAGCCACACAACGGCCGCCAGCCAGACCGGCCAGCAACAAGACCGAATTTGCACATTACAGGGGGGGGGGGGGGGGTTTTTCCGAGTGGGCCCGGGATTCCCCGAGGATTGGCGGGTTTTGTGCCCAACCGGGCAA
>WQZL01000049.1 GCA_009780755.1 Promicromonosporaceae bacterium
GCTGCGGGTGCCGGGCCTCGGTGCGCTGGTAACCAACTGCGACTTGGATCGCCGCCGCGCCGCCGGGCTAAGTAGCTGTCCGGGCGCCCGCCCAAACTCACCGCTGGGTGCTAACTCACTATGGCTGCGCATGTCGGCCGGAGCTGGCACCTCCCCCTTCACCCCCTTCCGCTTCGCCTGCCGTCCCGAAGCCACCTTGCTAACCCTCACCGCCAGGCGGTAAACAAAACGGCCTGGGAGTGTTCTCCCAGGCCGTTCGCCATGTCGGGGTGACAAGATTTGAACTTGCGACCTCTTCGTCCCGAACGAAGCGCGCTACCAAGCTGCGCCACACCCCGTGGTTACCGCGCCCGAAAGCATAGCCGAGCATTCCGCCAAGCCCAAACCTTATCGGCGCTCGGTTGCGTCTAGGGTTGAGGGATGGTGACGATACCCCCGCGTTTGCTTCCCGCTGATGGCCGATTCGGGTCTGGGCCATCGAAGGTTCGACCCGAACAGGTGACCGCCCTGACCGCGGCCGGGGCAACGCTGTTGGGCACCTCGCACCGTCAGCCGCCCGTGAAAAACTTGGTGGGTCGCATTCGTGAGGGCTTGGCCGAGTTGTTCAAGATGCCCGATGGCTACGAGGTGGTTCTCGGTAATGGCGGTTCGTCGGCCTTCTGGGAGGTGGCGACGGCCTGCCTGGTGGAACGACGCGCCCAGGCCGCGGTATTCGGTGAGTTTGGCGCGAAGTTCGCTGCCGCTACCGCCCGCGCGCCGTTCCTGGCCGCGCCGCAGGCACTCAGGGCCGAGCCAGGAGCCGTCGCCCTGCTAGCGGCATCTCCCGGAGGCGATGACCCCCTCGGCCCGGTGGATGTGCATGCGACCGTGCACAACGAGACCTCCACCGGGGCGATGATTTCCCCGAGGCGAGCGCCCAGCTCAGTCGAAGCGGGCGCCCTCACGCTGATCGACGCAACCTCCGCTGCGGGTGCCCTGCCGGTAGACCTGTCCGAAACGGATGTGTATTACTTCGCTCCGCAGAAGGTGTTCGCCTCCGATGGTGGCTTGTGGCTGGCCATCGCCTCCCCCACCGCCATCGAGCGCGCGGGACGCATTGAGGCCGATGCCACAGGTTCCCGCTGGATTCCCGAGTTCCTTTCCTTCATCTCTGCCCTAACCAACTCGCGAGCGAATCAAACGCTAAACACCCCGGCGGTGGCGACGCTGGTGATGTTGGCCGAGCAGATCGACTGGCTAAACACACAAGGCGGCCTCACCTGGTCGGTCGCGCGTTGCGCCGAGTCGGCGGCCAATCTTTACCGTTGGGCCGAGGCCAGCGAGTACGCCACCTGCTTCGTCACCGACCCGGCCCATCGTTCCACCGTGGTGGGCACCATCGACCTAGCCGAGTCCATTGATGCACAGGCCGTGGTCGCCGCCCTGCGCGAAAACGGCATCCTCGACGTGTTCCCCTACCGCAAGCTGGGCCGCAATCAGCTACGCATCGCCATGTTCCCCGCCATCGACCCGGCGGATGTCAAAGCGCTAACGAAGTGCGTTGACTACGTGGTTAGTGGCTGAAGTGGCGGGTGCCGGTTAGGTAGAGGGTGACCCCGGCGGCCTCGGCGGCGGAGATCACCTCGGCGTCGCGCATGGAACCACCGGGTTGTACTACCGCGCGCACGCCCGCGTCGATCAGCACTTGCAGCCCATCGGCGAAGGGGAAGAAGGCATCCGAGGCCGCGACGGCACCTCGCGCCCGCTCTGCGCCGTCGGCCAGGGTGTTGGCCCGCTCGACGGCCAGGCGGCATGAATCTAGGCGGTTGACTTGGCCCATGCCGATGCCGACAGCGGCGCCGCCCGATGCCAGCAGGATCGCGTTCGATTTCGCTGCCCGCACGGCTCGCCAAGCGAAGGCGAGATCGGCCAGAGTGGCGACATCGGCGGCAGAACCGGCAGCAAGGGTCCAGGTTGCCGGATCGTCGCCGTCGGCCTGGAAGCGGTCGGCCTCCTGCACGAGCAGCCCGCCCGAAATGGGCCGGGTCTCCAACGCTTCCCTACCGGTGGTTGAGCCGGTCGAAACCATCACCGGCGGGAGGGGCACCTCAACCAGACGGATGTTCTTCTTCTGCGTCAGCACCGCCAACGCGCCTGGCTCGAAGCCGGGTGCCACCACCACTTCGGTGAAGATGGGGGCAATCTGTTCGGCGGCCTCCGCCGTGATGACGCCATTGGCCGCGATCACGCCACCGAAGGCGGAGACCGGGTCGGTGGCATGGGCGCGGGCGTGAGCCTCGGCAATGGTGGCGCCCACGGCGACGCCGCAGGGGTTGGCGTGCTTAACCACGGCAACGGCAGGCTCAGCGTGATCCCAGGCCGCCCGCCAGGCGGCATCGGCATCCTGGTAGTTGTTGTAGCTCATGGCCTTGCCGTGCAGCACGCGCCCCTGGGCCACCCCGACGCTGCCATCCCCGGCGGCATATACGGCGCCACGCTGGTGAGGGTTTTCGCCATAGCGCAGCACCTCGGCGCGCTGGTAGGTGGCGCCCCACCACTTAGGCAGCAGCGGCTCGTCATCCGAGGCAACCGCCGCCGTCATCCAGGAGGCAACGGCCACGTCGTAGGTTGCCGTGTGCCGGAAGGCTTCGGCCGCGAGCGCCTTGCGCTGCGCGTAGGTAAAACCGCCCGCGCAAATCGCCGCTGTCACGTCGTTGTACCGCGTTGGGTCTACCACCACGGCGACGGAGGGGTGGTTTTTGGCGGCGGCGCGTACCATCGCCGGGCCGCCGATGTCGATCTGCTCGACCAACACATGTTCGGGGGCGCCGGTGGCGAGCGTCGCGGCGAAGGGGTAAAGATTCACTACCACCAGGTCGAAGGGCTTAATATCCAGCTCGTCGAGTTGCCGCAGGTGATCGGCCTTACGGGCGTCGGCCAAGATGCCAGCGTGCACGCGCGGATGCAGGGTCTTGACCCGACCCTCCAGGCATTCGGGAAAGCCGGTCAGCGCCTCGACCCGCGTAACCGGCACGCCCGCTTCGGCGATGGTGGCTGCGGTGGAACCGGTGGAAACCAGCTCAACCCCGGCGTCGTGCAGCGCGGCGGCGAGCTGCACCAGGCCGGTCTTATCGAAGACGGAGAGCAAGGCTCGGCGAATAGGGCGACGAGAATCGTCTAAGAGTTGGGTATCGGGGGCGGTGGAGGCAACGATGTTGGTCACGTCCATCCAGTCTAGGCGTCTGATTAGGCGTCGGTTAGCGCCAAGTCGCCTAAATGTCGTACCTAGGGCGTAGCGTGATGCTATGCCGACGATGACCGTGGAAATGATTACCTTCGATTCGACCGACCCCAGGGCGCTGGCCACCTGGTGGGCGCGCTACACGGACGGTACGGTGCATGACGATTCCGCCGGGGAGTTTGTCATGGTCACCTCCGATGGGTTGAGGCTCGGGTTCCAGCGCGTGCCCGATCCCACCCCCGGCAAGAACCGTCTCCACCTCGATTTGACCGTTGTTGATCGCCGCACCGTGGCCGAGATGCTGGTGGCCGATGGGGCAAAGTTGGTGGCGAACCACGAGGAGTCCGGCTTTTGCTGGACGGTTTTGGCCGACCCGGATGGCAACGTCTTTTGCATCACCCAGCACAACGGCGCGTAGCGAGTACCTCGCGGATTAGGGTGGCGGCTTCGGTGGGGGTATTGCCAAGCCACACCCCGGCGGCCTCCAGGGCTTGCCGCTTGGCTGGGGCTGCGCCGAGGCCCGGAACATAACCGATCACCGGTTTGGTCACCTGTGCCGCGATGAATGCTGCGGCCTGTTCTTCGGCCCGGCCATCGATCTCCCCAACCAGCGCGATCACCAAGGTGTCCGGGTCGCGTTCAAACTCCGCCAGCACATCAGCGTAGGTGGTGCCCGCTATGGGGTCGCTGCCTATGCCGACGGCCGTGGTGACGCCGATGCCGCGCAACTCGTACATCAGCTCAAAGGTGAGGGCGCCGGAGGTAGAGACGACTCCAATCGGTCCGGGGCCAACCAGGTCGGCGGGGAATATGCCCGCCAGGGTCTCAGCCGGAGTGATGATGCCGGGGCTGTTCGGGCCAATTACCCGGCTGCCGGTGCCCTGGGCGTGAGTGACGAACTCGGCCACGTCTTGTATCGGAATTCCCTCGGTTATCACCACCACCAGCGGCATCCCGGCGTCAATGGCCTCGATCACGGCGTCGCGCGCCTGCGGAGCGGGGACAAACACCACGGAAACGTTGGCGTCGGTCATCGCCATCGCCTCCTTCACCGAGCCGAATACCTCCAGGATCACGTCACCATCATCCGTCGGATGCGTCACAAGCGTGCCGGCCTTGCGGGGGTTGACGCCACCGACCACATTCGATCCAGCCGCCAGCATTGCCGAGGTGTGTTTGGCTCCGGCGCGACCGGTGATGCCCTGCACAACGATCCGCGAACGCTGGTCACAGAAGATCGCCACGTCAGCCCACCGCCTGTAGCTCTGCCGTTGGCCAATCCGCCGCTTCGCTAATGTCTACCGCCTCGTCGGTCTCCCGGAAGGTCGCAACGGCGGCCAGCTCTGCCGCCGTGATCGCGCCAACGCTCATGGATTCGGCGAGGTACACGTTGGGCAAGCTGGCATGACGCAGGATGGTTCGGGCCAGATCGACACCGTTACCTTCGAGTCGCACCACCACGGGCACCGATAGCGACGAGTCCCCCAACGTGATCGAGAGGCCATCGTTGTTTTGGCCCACCACATAATGCGTGCCGCTGCGGATGCAGTGCGCTCCGGGGGTGCGCGCGTCCAGGGCATCAACGATGCCTCGGGCCACCTTGTCGCAGCCCGTAATGCCGCCAAACACGTTGACGAAAACCGCCTTGACCTGCGGATCATCCAGCACGATGCTCAATCCTGTGGCCGTGGCGTGTGAGCCAGCGGTGACGCCTAGATCAAGATAGTTGGCCGGGCCAACCGAGGTATCGAACTGTTGACCGGCAAGTTTGACGGCGTCAAGGGTGGCCATCACCAACCCGGCGCCGTTGCCGATCACGCCCACCTCACCGTCAAGTTTGGTGTAACTGAGTCCGAGCGCCTTCGCCTTGGCCTCCGCGGGGGTGAGTCGCTGGTCGGCCCTGATCTGGGCGTGGCTCCGATGGCGGAAGGCGGCTCGTTCGTCCAGGGACATTGCGGCGCCAAGCACGATCACCTCGCCGTCATAATCGATTGCCAGCGGGCTTGCCTCCACCAGCGTGGCATCCTCCTCGCGGAATACCCGCCAGAGTTTAACAATGGCGGTCACGATGGGCACGCGCAGATTTTCGGGCAGCCCGGCGGCCTCGACTATCTCATACGCCTTGCCGAGATTGAGGCCATCGAGCGGGTCGATGGGTACCCGGGCGACAGTTTGCGCCGAACACAGGGCAACATAGCGGCGTTCGGCGCGGTCGAGCATTAACGAAAGGTTGAACTCGTGCGCCACGTCAACGGTTTCGGTGAGCAACACGCGGTGGATTAGGTGTCCGTCGATCTCGCCGCCGATAATTTTGGCCGCGTGGTCAGCGGCCTCTTCGGGAGTGCTGGCCTGCCGGATGCCCTCGGCCTTGCCTAGCCCACGGGTTTTCGCCTGGGCCTTGACCAGTACGGGGCGCCCGGGGCAACCAAGCTCTGCGGCGGCGACGCGGGCCTGTTCCGGCGTGCGGGCAACGATGCCGCGAGGCACGCGAACCTGGTGCATCTCAAACAGGTCGCGGGCCTGATGCTCGAACAGGTTCACGCCCCAACCTTAACCGCCGCATCACCAGAACCTATAAGCGTCAGTGTCTTCAGCGCACAGCCGCAGCGCAACTAGGGCCAGGCTGCTAGCAAATCATCGGCTGCCCAGACGCGCGCCAGACGGGAGTCTGGTTCGGCACCAGCCGGACAGACGGCGATCAGTGGGGTTGCCGCGGTAACCCCAGGCACGGACATCGCCATCTCAGCCAGGGCGGTGACCTCCTGTCGAGTGACCGACTGGCAGTCGCGCCACTTGATCGAGCCGACAAAATTGACTCGGTTTGCTGGCTGTCCATCCCCGGCCACTAGGTCGATCTCGGGCTTGTTGCTGCGCGGCCACCAGCCGCCTACCGTTCGTAAATCCGGGAAGTCCGCCGACAAGTTCAGCCTAAGTAGCGCCTCGCGCACCACCGGTTCGATTGTCCGGCCCCGCCAGGCCCGGTATCGGTCCTCGAAGTTCGCGAGGGCCACATCTGGACGCCGACGGTCAATGTCGGGCAGCGACGGCTCGACGAAGGAGAGCCAAAACCGCAGCGCCGGATCCGCGATGCGCCACCGGCGATCTTTAGCCGCCCGGCGAGTAGACAGTGGCTCATCTGCGGCAATTATGCGCTTGTCGTTTAGTACCGTCAGCGCTCGTTCAAGCGCCGCTTGAGAAACTCCCGCGGTTTGCTGAATCTTGCTGAAAGCCCGTTCGCCACGGCCGCCTATAGCCCGAAGCACCGGTCGAGCGAGGGCCACTTCTGGAAACTCGTCATCCAGCACTCTAGCGCCAGACCCCACTAGGGCACTGACCGGTGACGCAAATGCCTTTTGCACGAACTCTATCGGCGACATCCCCGGCTGCCACTCTGCGGCCAAGAGCGGCTGCCCTCCAGTAACCAAGTAGGCGTCAAACGCGGTCATCGCCGCCACCCCGAGTTGCCGCGATAGGTCGCGCGGTGTCAACTCCTGAAGCAGCATTTCAGTGGCCCGAGCATAAAACGGCTGATCCGGTCGGTTAATCGCCTCCATTAATCCCAAGTCTGATCCCACCAGGAGCAGCAGCACCGGCTTCGCCGCAAGCTCTCGATCCCACACTCGCTGCAACTCCCCGGCTCCGCCTGCGAATGATTCGAGCAACCAGGGCAACTCATCGATCACTGCGATGGCAGGCGTTTGATCCGGCAGCGCTTGGGCCAGCAACCGCAGTGCCGCCGTTAGCGACTTCGGCTCGACTCCGGCCGCTAAAGCTGCATTGGGTAGATCGGAGGTGGCAATGGCGTGGGCGAACTCAGCCAACTCTTCGACGGGTGGGCGCCTGCGCGCTGCCTGAAAGTAGAAACTGGGCAAGCCAGAGCGTCGAATGAACTCGGTGACCAGCGCGGACTTGCCAACGCGTCGCCGCCCGCGAAGCAAGATTGCGGCGCCCTTGTCCAGTCTGGCCCCGATCTTGACGATGTCGAGTTGCCGGTTCAAGTCCTCGAACTGCGTCTCGCGCCCCACAAATCCAGTCACGCTAGCTACCTCCTGTCGTGAGATTACATCGCTGAGCAATACATCGTCAAGCGATGTATTGCTCAGCGATGTAATGAAAGGCTGGCCCCGCGCCAAGCAGTGCGCGGGGCCAGCCGGGGGCCACAGTGTCCGATAGGGTGAGGTAGCCGAATTACCGAACCAACGTGTAGCGTGCGGCGCCTAGCCGATGGGGCCAGAGAAGTTCAGGCCAAAACCGAACTCCCACCGGTTACCGTCCGAGTCCACGAACGGGTCGTGGTCGCGGCCAACGTCCTCATAGGATGCCTCTACGGCGTCCATCGAGGCGGGCAGGCCAATCGGCAGGCGACCGGCCGGCTCATGCAGACCAAGGGCGATCTCGACTAGAGCTTGCTGGGCCACGAGATAACCGATGATGATGGCATCGGCCAGCTCGTAGATCTCCGTCGGCACGAAGGTGCCCGGCCCGCTACCGTGCAGGGCCACGATGATCGGAATGTCCCGGCCTGCGGCCTGAACGGCGGCGTGAACGCGCACCAGGGTGTCAAGGTGGTTCTCGTTGTCTACGGTACCGGTGGCGCCGAAGTACGAGCGGTTCTCGCGCGTGCCGTCCTCTAGCATCCGGCCCGCGAGCGAGACTCGGCGCACGTTCGGGCCATCGGCCGTGTATGGACGCCACTGTAGCGACCGGGGGAAGAATTCTCCGGTGGCAGGGTTGAAGCCGCCGCCGGGGTTCGGTGTGGTCATGCCGACGATGATTAAATCAACATCGGAGAGGTCCGGGGTGAGGAATTCCTCTACCGCGTCGCCCTCGGCGTTCAGCACGGCCTCATCGATGACAACGCGGCCCACCAGCCCCTCAACCATTTCAACGTTCAGGGCGGGGCCTTCGGTCAGGATGAAGGAGTCGGTCTGCCAGTTGAAGGCGCGGCTGTAGTTGCTCGGAATGTAGACGGTCAGATCGGAGAGGTCTGCGGCGACCGATGGCGAAATGATGTCGTCATTCTTCAGCATGACCACGGAGGCGAGCTGAGCGGCGATGCCAGCATCCATCTTTTCCTGGCTACCGGCGATGGTCAGCGACTCTTCCAGGTCGAGGAACGGGTTCTCGAATAGGCCAGCGTCGAAGATCATGTTCAGCACGCGAGTACCGGTCTGGCGCCAACGAGCGTCGGCGTCATCGTCACCGTGGCGTTCTGCCCACACGTCGTAAGCGTCCAGGATGGATTGCAGGTTGGAGATACCGCCGAACATGTCCACACCGGCGGCGATGATGTAGTACGACTCCAGGGGGCCATCGCCGTACCAGGACGGGTTTTCGACGAACCAGCGGCGACCTTGGCCCAGGATGGCGCGATCGGGGTCAGCCGGCACGAACCAGTCGGTCATGATGACGCCCTCGTAGCCCTTGTCGCGCAGTAGGTCAATCACGGCGGGGTTGTAGGAGGCGGGCCAGGCGTCGCCGCCGTCCCAGATCGAGTTGCCGTCCTCATCTACGTCGGTGGCGAAGCTAAGCATGATGGCCCCGGAGTCCATAGCGGCCAGGAAGACGTCAACATGGTCTTGCTGGGCGCCGCCAGGGAATACGGAGAACGCGCCGGAACCGTCGAGGCTAGCCGAGACGCGACCGCCCTCGCCTGCCCCGTCAGCCGGGAAGTGCTTGGAGGTGGTGGCGACGCCGCCCGCCTGCATCCCGCGCACGAAGGCGGCGTTCATGGCCGCGCTCATGTCTACATCCTCGCCGAAGGTCTGCCAGTTGCGGCCCCAGCGCGGGTCGGAGGCAAGGTCAACCTGTGGGCCAAGCGCCCAGGAGATGCCCATCGCGCGATACTCGCGGGCTTGCATGGCGGCCATTTGCTCAACCAGATCGGCGTCATGTGTCGCGGCGATGCCAAGGTTTTCGGGCCACTGGGAGATCACGTCACCGCCACCAACGGTGGCGAAGTGACCGGGGTCGAGGACTAGGGTATGACCACCCCACGGAGTGGAGCGGGGGTCGGAGGCGAGGATGACGGGGATGTGCATACCGTCAAGTCCCTCGGCGAAGGCTTGCATCTGGTTGACCCAGCGCACAGAGTCGGTGATGTTGTTGTCGCCAGCGTGCAACACGGCACGCACATGGCCGTCACCGATATAGGCAATCTGGTTCTCCGAGAGGCCATCGGCGATGCCGAACTCGTGGGGGCCGAAGAGGAACAGACCGGAAAGCTGCTCGATGGACAGTTCGGCGGCCAGGGCGCTCGCGCGGGTCATGGAGTCGAGGCGCCAATCTTCCCATACGTCGAGGGCGCCGTTGCCGTTGCGGTCGAGGAATGCGAGGCCATCAACCTCAAGAATCTCGACACCGGAGCCTTCGGTGAACGAGAGTGTGGGGCCGCTTACGTTAATCACCTGGGTGAAGGTGGTGCGGCCATCGGTCACCTCGCGGGTGGTGAACGTCTCGACGGGCAGGGTGGGGGTTTCGAGCGTCTCGGTCACATCCGGGGTGGGCGTAGGCTCGGCGTCCGGGGTGTCGTCGCTGCAACCGGCCAACAGCAGGCCGCTCAACAGTGCGACGCTAGCTATCGCCGCTACGCCATTGGTGCGTTTGATGGTCTTCATCGACTTTCCCTTGATAGTTGGGGCTGGTAAACGGTTACCAGGGAGTAAGGCCAAGTGTGCGCGGCTGGGCGCACCAGGGGAAGGTCACTTAGAAAATCGGTAGCTTTCCGTCGATGTTCTGTTTAGTTCACAACTCGACGTTATCGAGCCGTTATGGGGCCAGATGTCCCAAGGCCACAACGTTGACCCCATCGGGCCTGGTATAGCTCAAGTTTCCGGCTGTGATAACACTCAACGAAATAAGGCGCTCCCTTCGCTGATCTGTCACCTTCGCAGCAAGCGCCTGCAACGCAGCTGCACCTGCATCGACGGCAGCCTCTCCGCCCAGCTTCACCTCGAAGGCCGCCCATCGTCCATCTGGGAACTCCACAACAACATCAACCTCGTGGCCCTTCTCATCACGGTAGTGGGTGACCAGGCCACCGACGGCATCTGCGTAGATTCTTAGATCTCGCACCGTTAGCGACTCAAACAAGAACCCGAGTGTCTGCGGATCGGCCAACAACGTCTCTGTGGTACCACCAAGGGCGGCGGCAGCGAGCGATGGGTCAACAAAGTGCCACTTCGGCGAGACCCGAGTGCGGATAGCCGAGCGCAGGTGTACGGCCCAGGCCGGTTGTTCCTCTAGGACATGAATTCTGGTTAACGCATCGAGGTATTTTCGCGCCGTTTGTGCCGACATTGCCACATCATCGACGCTACCCAGTTCAGCCTCACCGGCCAGCCGCGCGGCTGGCGCCTCTGTCGCGGTGTTCCGCGCAATGGCATACAGCAAAGCTCCCATCCGAGCGGGATCTACCCGATGCCCGGCGAGGGCAAGATCGACGCGGGTGACGTCAGCCAGGTAGGACCGAAGATATTCGCTTGGCGACCTCTCCGGCTCGGCCACCAGGGCGGGCCAACCGCCTCGGATGATTAACCGCACATACTCTGGAACTGTTGCCCCTCCCATTGCAGCTATCTTGCTCCCCGCCAATAACTCTACAAAACTGACTGCACCGGTTGAGTCCCCACTCTCTGCTAGTGACATGGGCCGAAGAATGATCCGCCGGAATCGTCCGGCGCCACTGTGATGAGTTACATCGTCAGCAGGGGTGGCCGAACCAGTCAGGATGAACTGTCCAGCGGTGCGCCGTTCATCCACAGTGTGTCGAACCGCATTCCAAAGCGCAGGGGCGAACTGCCACTCGTCGATGAGCCTTGGAGTTTCGCCCATCAACACAACCTCCGGCGCAGCCTCAGCCATTGTGCGGATCGCCGGCGAAGAGTCAACCCGTACGAAGCTAGCCGAGTGTGCCAGGCCGGTCGTCGTCTTACCAGAACCGCGCGGGCCTTCAATGACCACGGCCCCGAAGGTGGTCAATGCCCGAGTGACGATCTGGTCCGCTACCCTGCCATGATACTGACTCATCCGGTCACAGTATCACTTTTGCGCTGATTTCAGTATCACTTTTGCGCTGATTTCAGTATCACTTTTGCGCTGATTTCAGTATCACTTTTGCGCTAGTCGAGTACGGGGCCGGTGGTGCCTCGCAGCACGAAGGTCAGGTCATGGCTCGGGTCTGTGCCAGGGTCAGCCCCCTCAATGATCTGCCCGAGCCTGACCTCCGGCCAATGGTCGCGGAATGACGAGTAAACTAGGGCTAAGCACCCTCCCCTGGTTGAACCGCCACCAGGTGGCTGGGCAGGAACGAGCGACAGCGGGCCACAAGCTCCCTACTCAACCCTTCGCCTCACTCCGCACAAAATGGCGCAGCGGCACTACGGCCGGTTCAGGTGCGCGTCGCTCAGATGCCCGTTGTTGAAAGCGATGAAGAAGCGTTGTCACCACCAAACCAATCAACCCCACCGCCACGATTGATTCGCACTCTCGCAAAAAGAAAGTGCCCGGCAGCTTCGGCAGTCACAAGTGTCGCCAGATGGCGCTCCCGTCGGTTGAGCAACGGGCGGCGAGGCGCTAAACCAGGTCATCTGCGGTGATGGCCGTTACTCCTTGGGCGAGTACCTGCGGGGCCACCGACGTTCGGGACATCGCCACCAGCGGGGCTTCGCCAGTGGCGCCGGGTACCCGAGCGCAAGCGGCCCGCAGGCCGCTCAGGTCTGCGCTAGTAAACTCCCGGTTCTCTCGCCACTTGATCGAGCCGAAGAAGGTCAGCGTGCGGGCCACTGGCCACCGATCTGCACCAACCAGGTCCACCTCGACATCATTGCGCCTGGTCCACCAGCCACCCACCTCAGCGGTGCCATCGGGCAGCAAGTCCCGCCTAGCTGCGAGCAGTTCACGCAGCACCGGTTCTACCACCCGTCCCCGCCAGGAAGCCCAGGCACGCTCAATGCGCTGCAACACCAGGTCTGATTGCCCAGCCTCGATGCGCGGAATCCCGTCAGCCAGGAACGGCAGCCAGAACCGCATGAACGGATCCTCTATCCGATAGCGTGTGTTAGTCGATGGCGCACACGACAAGGGGGCATCCGCCACCACCACTTGCCGCTCGATCAACTCCTTAAGCGATCGGCTCAGCGAGGTGCTTTTGATTCCACCGGCCGCACTCTGAATCCCACCAAAGGTCGCTTCTCCCGAGCCTATGGCCCGCAAGACGGTCTTGGCCTGCACCTCAGAGGGAAACTCGGAGGTGAGCATCCTTTCCCCCGAAACCACCAGGGGCGACAGCGAATCGCAAACCTGCGTCCGCAAAAACTCCCTTATGGACATGCCACCTTGCCAGTCTGCCAAGATGAGCGGCAACCCGCCGGTAACCAGATAGGCGTCGATAGCGTCGGCCGCGTCCAGGCCAGTCAACTCCTTAACATCTGCGACCGTCAGCGGACCGAGCGGCATCTCCGTGGCCCGCTGGTAGAACGGCCGCCCGGCCGTGGTGAGTCGCTCCATTTCAGCCCGGTTTGAGCCAATAAGAATCAACAACAGCGGCTTTAGCGAGAGTCGCTGATCCCAGGCCGCCTGTAATGCGCCCTCAAACCCTGGATCGTTGCGCGCCAGATAGGGCGCCTCGTCAAGCACTACGATGGTCGGGCCATTGCCGGGCAGCACATCCGCCAACTGCCGCAATGCGGCGGGCCAGGACGTCGGCGTCGACAGGTCTGATACATCGGGCAAGCCAGAGCGCCCTAGCTCGCCAGCAAACTCGGCAAGCTCTGATGGCGCAGGCGCATTCGTGGCTTGGAAGTAAAAACTGGGAAGTCCCGAGCGACGGGCAAACTCCAACACCATCCGGGTTTTGCCAACACGGCGCCGCCCCCGAATTGCCACAGCCCGTCCCGGTCGATCTCCGCCGCGCTGCACTCGCTCCAGTTGGGCAGCTAACAGGCTCAGTTCACGCGTGCGACCAACGAATGCACGCATCTTCCCTCCTTGCCTACATTGATGATACTAACATCAGTGATACTAACGCTAATGATACTAACATCAATGATGGTCAGGTCGTAGGTCGCGTTACCTGGGTTAGCTGGGCGGTGGATCGATCCCAGGTTGACCAGGTGTGGGGCGAGACCAGCACCGAGTAGGTGGCGGTGGGAATGCCGACACGGACCTGTGCCAACGCGCCAAGGTCGGAGTCGGGGCCTGCTAGATAAGCGGCAGTGGCAGACATGGTTGGCTCGTGACCCACCAGTAAGACCGTATGTAGACCTTCATCTACACCGCGCAGGATGCGCAAAGTCTCGGTCACGGTGGCCAGGTACAGCTCCGGCAGGAACCGCACCTCCGGGCTGGCCGCCTGCCCCAACTCGGCGGCAACCAGCGCCCAGGTCTGCCGGGTGCGTTGCGCGGCAGAAACCAAAGCCAGATCAGGCACGAGTCCAACCGCAGCCAGCAAGCGGCCCACCTGCGGAGATTGCAAGCGCCCGCGCGAGGCTAACCCCCGCGCCTCATCGGTCTCGCCGAAGCGCTCCGCCTTGGCGTGACGCAACAGAACAAGTTGCCTCAACTTCCAACCTTCACCGAGATTTGGCCGCAGGAGACACAGATATTAGAAAGCAGGGATGCGGCGGCCTCATCGATCAGAACCAGGGCGTTGGCGTGGCTTTGCATGACGGTGGCTGGCCACTCCGGCGAGACATCGCCCTCGATTAGCTGACGCACCGCCTCGGCCTTGCCCGCGCCGGTGGCGATCAGGATTAGCTGGCGAGCCTCCATGATGGTTCCAAGCCCCTGCGTCAAGCACAGCTCGGGCACCTGATGGATGTCGCCATCAA
>WQZL01000050.1 GCA_009780755.1 Promicromonosporaceae bacterium
CGGACGAGTGGCGACTGGCCACGGTCGGTTTAGAGGTCGTTAAAACCTCGACGGTTGGTGATCCCGCGTTCGTGGTCTCCCCGGCTGGGTCCAACCTGGAACTGGTCGAGGTGACATTCACGGCCCGAAACATCGGCTCCGAAACCCTGACCGAGCTGACCTGGGATGACATGACTATGGAGGGTCCGGACGTGGTCTGGAACTCCTGTGATGGCCATCCCGGCTTGACGGTTGACGCCGCAATCACCGGCTTGCGCCTGGCCGCTGGTGAACGCATCGTCTGCCGAGGCACTCTCACGATGGGAACCGCGTTGGCGCACACTAACGTGCTTACGATCACGGGAGAGGGCGGCGGCATCTCCGTCGAAGGCGAAGACGATTGGACGCTTACGGTAGTTGCTGGGGTGTGTAACAAGACGTACACCCCGCGATACATCCGGGTTGGTGAGACAACGGCTCACACCTGGACAATTCGCAACCAAGGTGATGAAAACATGCCCATCAACGCGGCCACCGATCTAACCGAAGCCTTATCCCACATGGACTTGGTTCCCGGATCGATCCAGGCTTTCCTGGTTACTGATGGCAATAGGCGCAACATTACAACTGAGGCGCGCTTCAACAGCCCCATGCTGTCCTGGTCGGGGACAATTCCGGCTGATAGCAGGGTTGAAGTGACCTACGAGCTGCGGGCCAGTCGACCAGCCGCGAACGTGGTCTCGTTCTATGTGGTTACCGACACTTGTGTTGGGACTTGTGCTGCCCCCGTGGTTTTGATAAACCCGGAACTCACGGTGGTCAAAACCAGCCCGGCCGGAGACCCGGCCACGATTGACCGACCAGCCAACGGTCAGCTACTGCCAGTAGTGGTGACATTCACGATTACAAACACGGGTAACGTGGCGCTGAACGATTTGACCTGGGAGGACGTCACCGTCGAGGGGCCGGAGGTCGTCTGGAACACTTGTGACGGACACACCGGCACGGTAGCCGCGGTCATCGCTGGCCTCATGCTCGAACCAGGGGCCGCAGTAACCTGCCGGGGAACCCTGGTTATGGGTGCTGCCACCAGACACCGAAACGTGCTGACCGTCACCGGGAATCCCCCTGGTGCTGGTGACGCTGTCGAGGGTGCTGGTGGCGCTATTGAGGGCGAGGATGACTGGAGGTTAACCGTTAGCCCGCCAGTCCCCGAACAACCCGGTCTGCCTAACACCGGCGCCGCAATCACCCTCCTGATGATTATCGCCGGGGCACTGCTCACCGTCGGCCTGCTGGTCACACGCAAGGCCAACGACCGCAACAAAAACTAAATCCTGGCCGCTACCAGCAGTAGCACGCTCGGGTCTGTCATCCGGCCCGAAGCGTGCTGCTGCTGGGGTTGGTTCGCTACGGCCTAGCCGGGGCGGTGGCCCAGGCGGTGGTGAAAAGGTCATCAGGGCCGAAGTTGCCGGATTTTAGGGCGAGCGCGATCTTGGAGCCATCGGCGCGGGTTGCGCTGGCCCAGCCGACGCCGGGCGCCAGCGGTGAATGCATCCGTAGAACCACCGCGTCAAGCGCTCCGATAACCGCGCCCGAGGTTTCGCCCCCGGCCACGATCAGCTGATGGAGGCCGGTGTCGGCGAGGCGAGTCGCCAGTTCGCCGAACACAGATTCGAGCAGATTGGCGTCGGCGGGGTTGTCCAGGTCACTCGCTTCGGCGGCCGTGTAAACGATCAGCGGCCCGGCGCCCTCCGGGTCGCCGCTGCCTAGCGCGACGGAAAGCACTCGGTTGAGGAATTTTTCCCGTTTGGCCTTGGTGCGGACCTCGCTGGCGGTCAGCTGGATTCCTTCGCCAGCGCTGAGTGCGGATTGCACCTGGCGGCGAGTAGTGGTCGAGGCGCTGCCGGAAAGTATCACGCGGGCAATTTGGCTTGATGCGGCAGCACGCGCGGTCGGCGCTCCGGTAGGCCGAGTGACCCGCCGCGACTTGGTTCGCTCGACAGGACGCGTAGCCAGCCCGGTCGGACGCAAGTGCGCGGCAAGGGCACTGCCGCCGGTCAGCACCGGCAAATCGGTGGTGGCCTCAGCTATCACTGCGAGATCGTCATCCTGGGTGGCATCGACCACCAACAGGGTGGCGCGTCCTGCCTGGGTTGCGGCCTCGGCCTGCTCGGTGATCGCGGTGCGCACCGCCTCAACCCCGGCACGCACCACGCTCAACGGAATCAGCGCTACGGCATCCGAGGTCTGTGCCGCCAGCAAGCTCACCACATTGGAATCCTGCATCGGGGTAAGCGGATGATCGCGCATGGAGCTGCGTTCCAGCAGCGTGGCTTCGACAAATAGGTGGCCCTGATAGACGGTTCGTCCGGCGGCAGGAAAGGAGGGCACCACGACGGTCACGGGTGCTGAAGCCTCCGCCACCACAGCGCTCACCACCGGGCCGATGTTGCCCTCGGGGGTCGAATCGAAGGTGGAGCAGTACTTCACGTACAGGCGGGTGGCACCAACGGAACGTAGCCACTCGGCTGCGGCCAGCGAGTCTCGCACGGCCTCACCCTTGGGCGCAGTGCGTGACTTCAGCGCCACCACCACCGCATCGATACTCACCAAGTCGGTCGGGTCCGGCCGATGTTCGCCCACCGTCACCAGCGTGCGGAAGCCCGCCGAGGTCAACATCAGCGCAAGATCGGTAGCCCCAGTCAGATCGTCGGCAATCGCACCTAGCTCGATCATGCTGCACTCCCTTCGCTCAGAATCACTAATGTGGGAACGATAACAGTGCTGTGAACAGGTGACGTACCAAGTTCAACGGTTTGCACCATAGGCGGTAGCCCGAGCTGCCGGTCTGGGTGCAAGCTGCCGATTTCAACGATGTGGGGATACCTCTAAATTAGCCAGTTTCGGGTAGACTTGGGAGGTTGCGCCGGGTTCGCCGGACGCCTGACCTAGATGCCTCCCGCCAGCCGACGCTTGGCCAGTGGTATGTCGTCGCTCAGGGGAAAGCGAATCTGCCCAACCCGCAGCCTCATCGGCAGTGGAAAGCGATTTAGGAGCGAGTTTCCGTGGCAGTAGCCAATGACCTAGCAGTACCCGAGGCGCAGCTAGCCCCAGGCGCCGTCCCCGATGGGGAGTACGACGCTGAGAACATCACCGTTTTGGAGGGCTTGGAGGCCGTTCGTAAGCGGCCTGGCATGTACATCGGCTCCACTGGTGAGCGCGGCCTGCACCACCTGGTCTACGAAGTGGTTGACAACTCCGTTGATGAGGCTCTCGCCGGACATGCCGATCACATTGACGTCACTCTGCTGGCAGATGGCGGCGTTCGCGTCGTTGATAACGGTCGTGGCATCCCCGTCGCGATTCACCCCACCGAGGGCAAGCCCACCGTCGAGGTGGTTATGACCATCCTGCACGCCGGTGGCAAGTTCGGCGGCGGCGGTTACGCGGTCTCTGGTGGTCTGCACGGTGTTGGCATCTCGGTGGTAAACGCGCTCTCGGAGCGCGTCGTCACCGAGGTTAAGCGCGACGGCCACCGCTGGCGGATGTCGTTCGAGAACGGCGGCCACCCCGTCGGCGAACTGGAGCAGCTAGAAGAAACCTCAGAAACCGGCACTACGCAAACTTTCTGGGCTGACCCCGAAATTTTCGAGACCACCGTTTTCGATTTCGAAACCTTGCGCGCCCGCTTCCAGCAGATGGCGTTCTTGAACAAGGGTTTGGCCATCACGCTGACCGATGAGCGTCCCGGTCACGCCCAAGAGGGTGACGAGGTGACCGGCGGTGACGCAGATGAGAAGGCGACCGACGTAACATCTGGTCCCCGTCGCGTTTCATACCGCTACGACGGTGGCTTGATGGACTACGTCAAGCACCTGAACACGAACAAGCGCGTCGAACTGATTCACAACGAGATCATCGACTTCGAGGCGGAGGACACCGAAAAACGCATTTCTGTGGAAATCGCGATGCAGTGGACCACCGCCTACAGCGAATCCGTGCATACCTATGCAAACACCATCTCCACCACGGAGGGTGGCACGCATGAAGAGGGCTTCCGTGCCGCGATGACCACGCTGGTCAACGCCTATGCCCGCGACAAGTCCATCCTCAAAGAAAAGGACGACAACCTCACCGGCGACGACATCCGCGAGGGGCTGACCGCCGTCATCTCCGTCAAGCTCGGCGAACCGCAATTCGAGGGCCAAACTAAGACCAAGCTGGGCAACACCGAGGCCAAGACCTTCGTGCAGCGAGTGGTTCGCGAGCGCCTCACCGACTGGTTCGACTCGCATCCGAATGACGCCAAAGAGATTATCCGCAAGGCCATTCAGGCATCTCAGGCCCGCATTGCCGCCCGCAAGGCGCGCGAGGCCACCCGCCGCAAGGGGCTGCTCACCAGCGGCGGCATGCCGGGCAAGCTCAAGGATTGCCAGTCGAACAATCCCGCCGAATGCGAGATTTACATTGTCGAGGGTGACTCCGCCGGCGGCTCGGCCGTGCAGGGGCGCAATCCGCACAACCAGGCCATCATGCCGATTCGCGGCAAGATTTTGAACGTCGAACGCGCTCGCATCGACAAGGCGCTCTCGAACCAGGAGGTGCAGGCGCTAATCACCGCCTTTGGTTGCGGCATCGGCGAGGAGTTCGACCTAGAAAAGATCAGGTACCACAAGATTGTCCTCATGGCCGATGCCGACGTGGACGGTCAGCACATTGCCACCCTGCTGCTCACGCTGCTGTTCCGCTACATGCGCCCGCTCATCGAAAACGGGTTTGTGTTCCTTGCCCAGCCACCGCTGTACCGGATCAAGTGGTCGAACGCCCCGCACGATTACGTGTACTCCGATAGGGAGCGTGACGCTTTCGTGCGTGAGGGCCTGGCCGCGGGAAAGAAGATGCCCAAGGACAAGGGCCTACAGCGGTATAAGGGTCTAGGCGAGATGAATTATCAGGAGCTGTGGGATACCACTATGGATCCCGACCACCGCACGCTGCGTCGGGTCACTATGGACGATGCGGCGGCAGCCGACGAAATCTTCTCCATGCTGATGGGCGAGGATGTTGAGAGTCGCCGCTCATTCATTCAGCGCAATGCCAAGGACGTCCGCTTCCTCGACATCTGAGTGCCGAGACTTAAAGACTTAACGAAGGATAAACATGACGGACGAACCGACTAACCCGGCGGCTGAGCCGCTCGACTCCGCTCCCGAGGGCGGCATTGAGGTTCATCATGGCCGCATCGAGCAGGTTGATCTCAACCAGGAGATGCAGCGCTCGTACCTCGACTATGCGATGAGCGTGATCGTCGGTCGCGCCCTGCCGGACGTGCGCGACGGCCTCAAGCCCGTGCACCGGCGCGTGCTGTACGCGATGTACGACGGCGGCTATCGTCCAGACAAGGGCTTTAGCAAGTGCGCCCGCGTTGTCGGTGACGTGATGGGTAAGTACCACCCCCACGGTGACAGCGCGATCTATGACGCCTTGGTGCGCCTGGTGCAGCACTGGACGTTGCGCTACCCGCTCGTCGCCGGTCAGGGTAACTTCGGTTCCGCCGGAAATGACTCGGCCGCCGCTGCTCGATACACCGAGTGCCGCATGGCGCCGCTGGCGATGGAGATGGTTCGCGACATCGACAAGAACACCGTCGATTTCCAGGACAACTACGACGGCGAGGAGCGAGAGCCGGTAGTTCTGCCCGCCCGCTACCCGAACCTGCTGGTAAACGGCTCCGTCGGCATCGCCGTCGGCATGGCCACAAACATCCCGCCACACAACTTACGCGAGGTGGCCGACGCCGTGCGCTGGCACCTGGCCAACCCGGAGGCCACCCGCGAGGAGCTGCTGGAGGCCGCACTGGGGTACGTCAAAGGCCCCGACTTCCCGACGGGCGCGCTGGTCCTTGGCACCAAGGGCATTGAAAGCGCCTATCGCACCGGTCGCGGCTCCATCACGATGCGTGCCACCGTGAGTGTCGAGGAGATCGGCACCCGCACCTGCTTGGTCATCACCGAGCTGCCGTACCAGGTCAACCCGGACAACCTGGCCGCGAAGATCGCCGAGCTGGTCAATGCGGGCAAGCTCACCGGCATCGCCGATATTCGCGATGAGACCTCTGGTCGCTCCGGCCAACGTCTGGTCATCGTGCTAAAACGCGATGCCATCGCCAAGGTGGTGCTGAATAACCTCTACAAGCACACGCAGTTACAAGAGACCTTCGGCGCAAACATGCTCGCGTTGGTCGATGGCGTACCCCGCACGCTTTCCCTGGACGCGTTCATTCGCCACTGGACCACGCACCAGATCGAGGTAGTCCGCAGGCGGACCGAACACCTGCTGGCCGACGCCGAACGTCGCATCCACATTCTGCGCGGCCTGCTCAAAGCCCTCGACAAGCTAGACGAGGTAATCGCGCTGATCCGCCGCTCCCCTGACGCCGAGGGTGCGCGCACCGGTCTGATGGAGCTGTTAGGGGTAGATGAGGAACAGGCGAACGCCATCCTCGCCCTGCAACTGCGCCGCCTGGCCGCCTTGGAACGGCAGAAGATCGTTGACGAACACGCGGCCATCGAGATTGAGATCGCGGACTACCGCGACATCCTGGGTTCTGCGGTCCGGCAGCGCACCATCGTTGGCGAGGAACTTGACGGCATCGTCACCAAGTACGGTGATGAGCGGCGCACCACCATCCTCCCCTACGACGGCGACATGTCGATGGAAGACCTCATCCCTGAGGAGGAGGTGGTGGTCACCATCACGCGCGGCGGTTACGCCAAGCGCACCCGCACCGACGCCTACCGCCTGCAAAAGCGCGGTGGCAAGGGCGTTCGTGGCGCACAGTTGCGTGAGGAAGACATCGTCGATCACTTCTTTACCACCACCACGCATCACTGGTTGCTGTTCTTTACCAACTTTGGCCGCGTTTATCGCGCCAAGGGTTACGAGCTGCCCGAGGGTGGCCGCGACTCCAAGGGACAGCACGTCGCGAACATGCTGGCCTTCTTACCCGGCGAAACCATCGCCCAGGTGCTTGCCCTGCGCGACTACGAGCAGGCCGAATACCTGGTGCTGGCCACGCGTCGGGGTTTGGTGAAGAAGACCCGCCTGGCCGAATACAACTCGCCGCGGAGCGCGGGCTTGATCGCGATCAATCTGCGCGAGGACGAGGGGGGCGCCGCCGACGAGCTGATCGGCGCGATGCTGGTCAATGCCGACGACGATTTGATGCTGGTCTCCCGCAAGGGCCAGTCAATCCGGTTCCCGGCAGCCGGCGACTCCCTGCGACCAATGGGTCGAGCCACTTCCGGTGTTACCGGCATGAAGTTCCGGGCCGACGATGAGGTGCTAGCCGCCGCCGTAGTCCGCGAGGATGCCTACCTGTTCACCGTCACCGAGGGCGGCACCGCCAAGCGCACGGAGCTATCGGTGGACAACTACCGCCTCCAGGGCCGTGGCGGCCTGGGCATCCGGGTGGCGAACTTGCCCGAAGAGCGCGGCGACCTGGTCGGTGCGCTCGTCGTGGACGAGGACGACGAGGTGCTGGTAATCATGGAGAAGGGCAAGATTGTCCGCTCCGCCGTGGCCGAAGTGCGCGCCACGGGACGCACCACACAAGGCGTGATGTTCGCCAAGGCCGATGCAGGTGACAGAATCATTGCAGTGGCCCGTAATGTCGAGCGTCGGGAAGAAGAAACCTCTCCGGCAATTGAGCCTATCGAAGTCACCTCTGGCACGATTGAACCAACTGAGACCGCCGAAACCACGAACGGAACGGATCAATGAGCAAGACCGAAGCCGCGAAGACCGCCGGTAATGCGGCTGAAAACGTGATTCCGAAAGCCGATCTGCCGGAAGCTTCCCCGAAACCGCCCGTGCGCAAGTCGGCAACAGGTGGAGCCACCAAGGCCACGCCTAACGCGCCGGTGCGGAAGTCGGCGACGAGCCTCCCGGCCCCGGTAAAGCCTTCTATGCCGATTTCCGGGGCGATCCCGGTGGTACCACCGTCGGCTTCGGGGGCGATTCCGGTGGTGCGCCCGGCCTCTGGGGCGATTCCGGTGGTATTGCCGCCAGCCTCCGGTCCGGCATCGCCGATAAAGGCAGATGCTCCGGCGGCAGAGGCCAAGCCCCCGGCAGCGAAGGCTCCCGCCTCGATCACGCCAGCGTCAATTCCCCCGAGCGGCGAACCGGTTATCCCCGACGCGAAGGACATGGATACGGGTGGCACCTCGGCATTCGCCGAAAAGGGCGCAGCGGCGCTCGCGGGCCTCTCGGGCATGTTTGGCCGCGTGCGTGACGCGGTAACCAGCAATGGTGCGGCAAAGGACGAGGACTCCGCAGAGGAATCGGCGACCAGGCCAAAGTTCCCAAAGGTCAAGGCCACCAAGTCCGGGCAGGCGCCGGTACGCACCCCAATCACCATCACCCCGGAGGCGCCGATTGGCGTTGCCGCCGGGGCCACCGCCAGCGTCTGGCCAACCGGGGCGGGTCAGGCGTCAGCCACGAGAGCAAGCGCAAGAACCACGGCTCCCGCCGCGGTACCGGCCGCAGGCCCACGCCGGGTACGGGCCGCCGTCTCGCGGGTCGATCCGTTTTCGGTGATGAAGCTCGGCTTCCTGCTCGCGGTAGCCATCGGCATCATGACAGTGGTGGCGGCGGTCGTGTTCTGGCATGTAATAGACAACCTTGGGATCTTCGCCAACGTGCAGAATCTGATAAACGACGCGGTTGGGCCGCAGGCGGACATCGACCTCATGGAGCTGTTCGCGTTCGATCAGGTACTCTCGCTGGCCACAATCGTCGCGGTCATCAACGTGGTGCTGATTACGGCGATCATCACGCTGACCACGGTGCTCTACAACATCGTCGCTGCTCTAGTAGGCGGTGTCCACGTCACATTGACCGACGATTGAGTGCGCGGTATGGTTGTGCGCTGCACGCATCGAGTGGTTGAGCCTGTCTAAACCACCAGATTCGGGCAAGGGGCTATAGCTCAGGCGGTTAGAGCGCTTCGCTGATAACGAAGAGGTCCGAAGTTCAAGTCTTCGTAGCCCCACGCAGGCGTCCAGCCGAGTCCGCTCGGGAGGGCGCCTTCGCCACCGCCCGGTTGATCGACCGGACGGTTGAGTAGGCCCGCCAGGGCCGTGTCGAAACCACCATCTTGGAGGCACACGATGAAGAAGGCAGCACGACTGATCTTCGTCGCTGCACTCATCATGGCGGGCCGCGCCGCCTGGCGTCGCTACTCCGAGGCATCGGAACATCGCGCCCTGTGGCACGAGGTAACCGACCAACTCACCCCCACCGGTTGAGCAGGCCGCTTGCGGTCAGATCGGAAGCCAAGGGGTACAACTGAACACCACGAGGGGCCTTAGCTCAATTGGTAGAGCGCCTGCTTTGCAAGCAGGAGGTCACCGGTTCGATTCCGGTAGGCTCCACAGTGAGGCCAGGAATCGCTCTGGCTAGCAGATTTGACAGCAAGCAGGGTGCTATGTTTGATCGAAGCTGTCACATTTGCCGCTGGGTTGGATCTATGGCTAAAGGTTGGGTAAAGGGCGAGACCCCGCGAGCGTTCCGAACTTCGGAGGGAGGGGGCGTTGCGAGCGTCGGATCGGTGGTCGAAGGATCGTGGCTACGGCAGGGACGAAGGAAGTTCGGACTCCTTGATGCGGGTGTGCCTGTTGGGTTGTGTCCCGCGCAAAGGGCAGTGAGCCGCCTGACGTGCCGTGCGTTGCGCATCAGCACACCTGTGGGCGCGCTTGCGTGGGCCACGCGTCCATCGTCAGCTGTCAGGCGAGTCGACTTATCCTTGTACTCGCAGCCGGATGTCAGCGTGTGCCTCCGCCTGCAACTGCGCTTTGACGAGTGCATACAGGTCAATGTCGACTTCCTCATCGAGTGCGAGTTCGACCGCTAGAGCGTAGGACTGCGGCGCGCTGTCTGCCTTGGTCTTGGCCCAGGGCCGAGGTGTGTGGGTGACGATCACGTGGTAGCCCTCGTCATCTGGGGACCACGCCATCCGCTGCCCGGTTCGGCAAATGAGGGTGTTGGCTGCTAGATCTGTAGTCGTGGGCCTCATTGTTATCCGAAACCGCGGGCCAGGGAGGTCAACTTTTGCAAGGGTTGGATCGACGGCGAGTTCCTCTTGAGTTGGCTGGCGGCGGTATGCCTCGGCCACCTCGTCGTACGTCATGTTGCGAACCACGTCGAAGGCCATGTCGCAGGCGAGGTATTCACGTCGGGATCGCCTGACTGGAGGGTCGAAGGCGAGTGCAGCACGGATGCGCTGGCTTCTGGCGCCAGTGGCGAACTCTTCTGGTACTGGGAAGGTATGAACTGTGGTGCTGTTCGGTGGTATCTCACCCTCGAAGTACATAATCACTCTGTGGGCGTGGCTCTCTAGGATCCGGTCGGCGCTTGGTTCTCCGTAAGCGCTGATGATCGCTTCAGCCTGCTTGTCAAGGTCTTTGCAATCTCCCGCCAGAGCAGTCAGCGCTCGCAGCAGATTCGCGCTAGCGGATGGGTATCGAGTGGCGATGGATGCGATCTCGCGGGCCACCTGAGGCGCTGAGAAACTGGTACCACTGTCTGCGGCGAAGACGCGTCCGCCAGTAATGCCTGCTGGGGCCAGGGAGATCACTGCCAGTTCGGAGTTCTTCTTGTCTGTGCGGTTTACCAGAGAGTCCCAGGCCCAGTTGCCGCCGTGGCCGACGAACTCGGGCTTGGCGGTGCCCTTGCTAGTGCTGCGCCCTCGGGTTGGTCCCGACCGGGTGAACGGAGAGGGCTGCTGGGCGGCAGCGATCGGAACAAGAGTGTTGCCGGTGTAGGCCGATGATGCTGGTGTGTCGCGTCGCGCTTTGGAGCCGACGGTGACCGCAAGCGCCGCGGTGGCCGGGCTGGCGACGCGGGCGTTTGGGTCGTCGAGATAGTCGGGGTAGTGGTCGAGCCAGTGTTGATCGCCGATTCCGCTGACATTTCCGGAGGCGAGCACCATGACGACATCGAGTTCGCGAACCAGACTGTCGATAGTCGCCACCGTCTCAGCCGGAGCGGCGGTGTTGTCTGGGCAGTCGTCGGCCACTGCGCAGACGATGATCTTGACGCCTTGGGAATGCAGCCAGCGCACTGCGTCCTCGATTGCTGTATGCAGTTGGCCCGGAACATGTGAGCGACCTTGGATGTGGGGGTGTTGCTCCATGATGCGAGCGCCGACGATCGGGTGAGGCCGAACCACGTGAGTGTCCGGGGAGGCGAGGTACTCGTGCAGATCGCCGTAGGCGGCGACTCCGGCGACGAAGGTACCGTGCCACGATGGTGGGCCGAAGTTGGCGTCTTTCGGGAATGATGATCTGCCTGTGACCACCCCGATGAGCATCTGGTTGTCTGTAATTAGGTCATCGATCACCCCGATTGGCGTACCTTGCGGCGTGGGTACTGGTGACGGTGCTGGCGTGTTGACCAGGTCACCTCGGGTGACTCTCGGGGCCAGTGGCGGTCGAACTCGTTCTACGAGCGGATGCTCCAGGAGTTCATCGAGCAGTTTGCGATCGGCGGCCACTCGGATCATGGTCGTATCTGGGCGAGGATCACTGGTGATTTCTCGGATCGCAGAGTTGCGGCTCTGAGCTTGTTTCACCAGGGAACGCACGGCCTTGAGGCGGGCCTTGGCCTCGCTATTGCGCTGCTTGGCTGTCTCGATGGTCGATGGCCAAAGGAGCAGGTCGATGGTCTCGAGCTGTTTGAAAGTCAGTTCGGCTAGCCGGTGGTCGTAGCGGTCGTCGCGCCCGTATTCGCGAATCCCAGCGATCGCTTCGAGTTGCTTGCGCCAGTTATCGAACTTCAGTGGCTCTTCACGGCCATAGGTCTCAACCAGATCGGTGAGGAAAGCCTGTGCCTTCTCATTCGTGATGGCTAGGAAAGTATCCTCGCGGCCTTCAATGAGTGGGGTCAGGCCCCATTTTCGAAAAGGTGCAGGATCAAGCCGTCGGCCCTCTGACTCCTCGAACACGAGGACTGCTTGCCATGCCTCAGCGCTGGGGGCTGGCAGGCTGCTGCCAGGATCAAGCACTTGGTCAGGATGGGGCAGGCCCAGACCTGCGAGCTTGCCAGCAAGGGTCGTGGCATGCTGCTGCGGATCACGCGCCGACGGTTTGCGCGGCGCTGGCCGCGATCGACGCGACTGAGTGGGTCGCGGGTTCGGCAAGCGAAGATGATCTGCCATGAGCGAACCCTAGTTCGGGCAGGACTACGAGCGCCTTAGGCGCGACCATTTAGGCCCAGGGTCGGCGGAGCGCGTCTTCCACAGCATCGCGCAGATCCTGCTCCGACGGCGACGGGCGATCCGCTAGGAGAGCTTTTCGCCTGGCTGCGAAGGCGACAAATTCAATAGCGGCAAACGGCAACCCGCCGAGGGCTTCCCCAACCTGACTCGCGCAGTCGGGGGCGGTGGGTCCCAGGAGTCTGGCCAGCAGCTTTGTGGCTTGCAGAACAGTTGGGGTGGGGATTTCGATCACTTCGTCGAAGCGGCGCCAGAGCGCCGAATCCAGCACCTCTGGGGTGTTAGTTGCGGCGACGAGTAGTGATTTGCCGCAGTAGCTGTCGATCATCTGTAGCGTCGCGTTGACAACCCGTCGCAACTCTCCGTGGTCGGAGGCGTCGCCCCGGTACTTCCCGAGCGAGTCGAACTCGTCCAGCAGAGTGACTGTCGGGTTGGCACTTGAGAACTCGAAGACCTCGCGCAGATTGCTCGCTGTCTCACCGAGCAGGCTCGAGACCAAACCGTCGATACGCACCGAGGCTAACGGCCAGTTGAGCTCGGCGGCCAGGGCTGCGGCGATGGAACTCTTGCCGTTGCCGGGCGGGCCGTGCAGGAGGATTCGGTTGCGACGGGGAATCCCAGCCTGGTCGAGTGCGGGCCAGCGGGCGGTCTCCCTTAGCACAACCTCTAGTCGAACCCGCACTTCGGGCGCCAGCACCAAGTCGTCGAGACCCACCAATTTGGGGGTTGCCACTGCCATCAGTGGCGACCCGGAGTCGCGGTCGCGGGGCGCGTCTGGTAGGGGCGCTTCGATCACAAAGGATGCGCCACCTCCAGCCAATAGATTGCGCAGGTCGCGGGCCAATGCGGTGTGTCGTTTGGCTTCTTCTTCTTCAATGATTGCGTTTGCGGCGCGCCGAAAGGTCAACTCGTCGCCGTCGCGGTGAGCGGCGAACAGCTCCTTTAGGTGACGTCCGGCCATGGGGAGAGCTTAACACATAGCTCTATTTATCTAGCGCTATTTTTTTAGTAGTATGAGAAGCGTGGCGCGCACCCCACAGGCTGAAACGCTGCCTGCCGATAGGGCAGAGGCGTTCCGTCAGCGTGTGCGGGAACTGCGCGCTGAGCGGCAGTTCAGTCAGCAGAAACTGGCTGAGGTGGCCGGGGTATCCATCGGCACTGTGCGCGCGATCGAGGGTGCGCAATGCAAAGATCCCGGCATCTTCACCGTTGATCGGATCGCTCACGCCCTCGACTGCTCAATTGACAGTCTCGTCGACCTCCCAACCCCCCCGGCGCGGGCGCCTCGTACCAGAAAGCAGGTCGCCGGGTAGTTCTGTGCGTCACCCTGGTGCAAGTGGGTGTCGGCTGCGGCCGTCAGTCGGTACCCCGCCTGCGTCGTTCCGGGATGAACCGCCCGAGGTTTGATGCCGTTTCTTTTTGAATTCAGAGTTCATCCCGCACGGTTAGGCCGCTTGGAGGCGTCGTCTCGAACCAAGGGGCATTTCTAGCTCTGATCGCGCGCATAGTGGGCACCCGACGCGTGCTTGAATTTGGCACCCTCGCCGGGTACTCCTCCAGCCTGGTTGGCGCGAGCTGTTGGTCTCGAAGGTCAATTCGTGACGTTCGAGATCGATAAGGCCACCGCCGAGGTCGCCACAGGAAACCTGGAGTGTGCCGGAGTTGCCGGACAAGTCGAGGTGGTGGTTGGGCCAGCCCTTGATGCCGGGCAGCGGCTGATCGACGACGGCGTCAGGCCATTCGATTTCGTTTTCATCGACGCCGACAAGCCCAACTACCC
>WQZL01000051.1 GCA_009780755.1 Promicromonosporaceae bacterium
ACCGGTAAGACGCGGGCGATCACTCATCGCATCGCCTACGGGGTTCGCTCCGGCGTCTATAACCCCACCTCGGTGCTGGCCGTCACCTTCACCGCCCGGGCCGCCGGTGAGATGCGTTCTCGCCTGCGAGCGCTGGGCACCTCCGGGGTGGCCGCGCGCACCTTCCATGCGGCGGCGCTGGCGCAACTGCGGTATTTCTGGCCCAAAGTTATCGGGGGAGCGCCGGGCGAGCTGACGCCGCAGAAGGCGTCGCTGGTCACCGTCGCCGCCCAGCGCATTGGCCTCGACGTTGATCGCCTGGCCGTGCGCGACCTGTCCTCTGAGATCGAATGGGCCAAGGTCTGCCTCGTTCCTCCAGACAATTATGAAAACCGAGCGCTTAGCCAGGGGCGGGCGGCCCCCGCCGGATTCACACACCAGCAGGTCGCCCGGTTAGCCACCGCCTACGAAGAGGCGAAGTCTGAACGGGGAGCACTCGACTTCGAGGACGTGTTGATGATTCTCGCGGGCATTCTGCATGAACACCGCCCCGTCGCCGAACAGGTGCGCCGCCAATACCGCCACTTCGTGGTCGATGAGTATCAGGATGTCTCGCCGCTGCAACAGTTCCTGCTCGACCAGTGGCTCGGTGATCGCGACGAGCTGTGCGTGGTGGGCGATCCCGCGCAGACCATCTACTCGTTCACCGGAGCCACCCCGGCCTACCTGCTTGACTTTCAGCAGCGCTTCCCGAACGCCAGCCAGATGCGCCTGACCCGCAACTACCGCTCTACGCCCCAGGTGGTGCACCTAGCGAACGACGTGTTGCGCCGGGGCAAGGTGGCCGGGGTACTCGATCTGACCGCCCAACGCCCCACCGGACCGACCGCGACCTTCACCGTCTACGACGACGATGAGGCCGAGGCCGCCGGGGTGGCCGCGAAAGCCGCCCGACTCATCGCCGGTGGCCTAAAGGCGAGCGAGATTGCCGTGTTGTACCGCACCCAGGGTCAATCCGAGGCGTTCGAGACGGCGCTGACCCAGGCCGGGGTCGGGTACCAGGTGCGCGGTGGGGAGCGGTTCTTTCAACGCAAGGATGTGCGCGAAGCAATCTTGCTGCTTCGCGCCGCTGCCCATACCCAGCGCGACGACATGCCCATGCCCGCGCAGGTGCGTGACGTACTCGCCTCGCTGAGCTGGACGGACGACCCGCCGACGGTACGCGGTGCCATCCGGGAACGGTGGGACGCGCTCAACGCGCTGGTCATGCTGGCCGACGACCTGGCTGCCGCTGGCTTAAGCGGCGGAAACCAAGCCACCATCTCTACCCTCGTCGCCGACCTTGACGAACGGGCCTTAGCCCAACACGCCCCCACCGTAGAGAGGGTGACGCTGGCCACCCTGCATGCCGCTAAGGGTCTGGAATGGGATGCGGTGTTCCTGGTCGGGGCCAGCGAGGGACTGATCCCCATCTCCCTGGCCGAAACCGATGAGGCGGTGGCCGAGGAGAGGCGCCTGCTTTACGTTGGCATCACCCGCGCGCGCACCCATCTTACGGTGAGCTACGCCCAAGCCCGCGCATCTGGCACCCGCGCCACCCGGAAACGCACCCGGTTTCTTGACGGCATCGGCAAGTAAAAGCCCTGGTCAAAAAAAGATGTGACGAATCTTGCGGAAGAACGGTAGGCTACGGGAGTCCCTGTCGGCGGCGCGCGTGAGAGGCAATGCGCCGAAGTTGAAAGCAAGGAGGTGAAGTGATGGAAAACCAGGTCTCGATGACGATGACTAGCGTACGTAATGTGGTCTTTGGCAGGCACGGCTTTGCGCCTATGCCCCGGAAGCCAAGGCACACATCTGTCCAAATGTCTCTTGGACACGCCGATCACTTCGCCTTCGTAAACGACTCCGCCCCCGCCGGGAGCGCCGCAGCCTAAACCTGCGAGACGCCCTTCATGGCCGCGGAGTCCACCCAGGACCCGCGGCTTTTTTCGTAGCTGGTCCTGATTGCCACAACTGTGACAGACCAGACCCGACGGAGACCGCCGTGCGACTCGCACATCTACTCGACAGCCAACATCTAAACACCGCTCCCGGAACTGCCGCGCTGACCACGCCCGATGCCTGGACGCCCCATGCTCCCACCCCGCCAGCGGAGCAGGCCAGCATCGACGAAGCCTTCAACGCCGTGCTGGGACGCATCCTGCCCTGCCGCAACGAAGACCCCGAACTGTGGTTCGCCGAACAGGCCGCCTTGGTGGAGCAGGCCAAGGCGCTATGCCGAGCCTGCCCCCTGATGGCCGGTTGTCTCGACGGCGCCCTAGAACGGGCCGAGCCGTGGGGCGTCTGGGGCGGGGAAGTTTTCGTAGACGGCGCCATCGTTGCGACCAAACGCGGTCGAGGCCGCCCCCGCAAAGACGAGATCACCATCGCTGCTTAGAAAGCTAGCGTTGGTTCAGCGAGGAGCAGCCGCATTTTGGGTGTGGCGGGAGGGAGCGATGAGCCGGGATCGCTTGGGGCAGGGCAATTTCCAGGATGTTGTTAGCCGTTTGTGGCCGAAGCCCGTCTAGGTGGGCCAACACCTGCGCGCAGGCCACGGCGGCGGCCACGGCGGTAACGGCGGTCTCGTGGAGCGGCGCCGCAGCCGTAAATAGCTGATCCCTGATTCCCGGCCAGGCCGGATCCTCATCCTGATGATGCAGGTCTAGGCACCAAACGCAGGAGGTGATCCCCGGCAGCACGAACGGGCCGACCGCCATATCCGCCTCGCGGGTGGTCACCACCAGGTGCGCCACCCCGGTGCCCATCAGCCGCAGATACCGCGCCGGATTTGGGGCATGAGCCTCACCAAAAACAACCACGGCAGGTCGGCCATCTGGCGCGATGGCCACTTGCGGCGCTGCTCGATGCAGCGCATTAGCCAGCGTCTTGCGTCTATCGCGACCGACATCGCCAGGGCAGTAGGGGCCTAGGCCTACATCTTCAAATTGAACTAGGTCATCGTTGGGCAGGATCAGGGTGCCGACTCCGGCTGAGGCTAGACCGAGTGCGATGGTGGCGCCGAGGCGATCTAGGCTGGTGAGGGCGACGGCGGCGCTCGCCCGGTTGGCCAGTGTGTTCTCGCCGATACCGTCGATTCGGAGCAAGCCAAGAACGATTGCATCGGCGGCGCAATTGCCCGGCAGGGGAACCTCAGCTGCTGCTCGGGGGCGCAGATGAGTGAAGCCGCTCTGACGAAGTAGGCCGATCAAGGCAGCTTGGCGATCAGGGGTGATGCCTCGTCTCTTAGCCAAGATTGCGGTTTTCACATGGCGGCGGTGAGTTAGATCACGCAACCAGGCGGCTTCATCTTCGGTGAGTCCGTCGATGCGGAGCGCCCAGCGCGGGTCTGTGCCCAGTTGTATTGCGCCTTCGCCGCGATCCAGCCAGATGGTGCCAGGGCGAAGGCGAAGTCGGCCAGAGTTTTTGGGGCTGATTGCGGTGGTCATGTAACCACCCTGCCAGAGCAGAGCCAATTCCCGCTTTCCGTATTCACAGGGCTGTGGATAACGTGTTTGGGAGTGAGTTGCGGGTACGGTCGTGTCATGGCCGAGATGAGTACCCAGCCCCAGGTGGAGGTGCGTCGCTCAAAGCGACGCAAGACGACCGTTAGCGCTCACCAGGAGGGTGACCGCGTGATCGTGGCGATTCCCGCGCATCTATCGAAGGTGCAGGAGCGCGAGTGGGTAGCCAAGATGCTAGCCGGGCTAGAACGCAAACAGGCCAAGCGTCGCCCCTCCGATGAGGGGCTGTGGGCCAGGGCCGGGGAGCTGTCCCGCCGCTATCTGGGTGGGCGGGCGCAGCCGACCAGCGTGCGTTGGGTTACCAACCAGAATGGTCGCTGGGGTTCTTGTACCCCGGCGGAGGGTTCGATTCGGCTCTCAACCAGGCTCCAGGGGATGCCGCAGTACGTACTCGACTACGTGCTACTCCACGAACTGGCCCATCTGCTGTGTTCTGGGCACGGCCCGCAGTTCTGGGCGCTACTCGACCCCTACCCGCACACCGAAAAAGCCAAGGGCTTCCTAGACGGCATCGCCCACGCCCAACACCTCAACCAAACACACGCATAAAAATCGGCAGACAGACGAAATGGGCCAGTCTCGACCCTCGAAACGGGATAATACTGACTGGCGAAATGGGATAGTATTGACTGACGGAATGGATCAGCAGGACCAGGAGGTGGGCGGATGTATCTGCCGAGGATTGTGGATGGAGTGCTGGAGGAGTACCTGACCAGCACCCGTGCGGTGTCCGTTGAGGGGCCGCGTGCCGTGGGTAAGACCAGAACCGCCAGTCGAGTAGCTAGAAGCGTCTTGCGCCTAGACGATTCGGCCACGCGAACCATTGTGTCCGCAGACCGTATCGGTTACCTGCGCGATCTTCAAGCGCCGGTGTTGGTGGATGAATGGCAGCTCGATCCGCCAGTTTGGGACGCGGTGCGTCGTCTCGTCGATGATGAGCCAACCCCTGGCCGGTTCGTGCTGACCGGTAGTGCCGATCCCGGTGATTTGCAACGACATCCGGGTGCAGCGCGGTTTCTACGGTTACGGATGCGCCCGCTTTCGTTTGCCGAACGCGCGTTAGAGAACCCAACGGTTAGCCTCAATGCCTTGTGGCGTGGGGAGAGTGACTTGCGCGGAACGACATCGGTATCGCTACGCGATTACGCAGATGAGATTGTCTCCTCGGGCTTACCGGCGGTGCGCGCCGAGCCAAGTTCAGTTCGCTTGGACATCGTTGCCGACTACCTTGGCTATGCGCTAGAACACGACGTACCCGATCTGGGCGGCGGACGCCGTCGGCCATCTGCGCTGCGTGCGTGGCTGCGCCCTTACGCCGCCGCAACTTCGAGTGTGACCTCATTGCGCACAATCGCCACCGCTGCTTCACCTGAAGATGCCCCAAGTAAAGCGACTATTGCCAGCTATCGCGATGTACTCTCTAGGCTTTGGCTACTCGACGAGGTTCCAGCTTGGGAGCCAGCGGGTACCCGGCTAACTCAGGTGATGCAGGCTCCTAAACACCATCTTGCCGATCCGGCGCTGGCCGCGAGCTTGCTTGGCACGGATGCTGATGGCCTAGTTCTGGCTAGCGGCATTGGCGATACAGATCCTTCCCTTGCCGCGTTGCGCGATGGCCCGCTATTCGGGGCGCTTTTTGAATCGCTAGTCACGCTTAGCGTACGTGCCTACGCCGCACCTGCGCGGTTGGAGGTTTCACATTTGCGCACTCATCGCGGTGACCGCGAGATAGATCTGATTCTTGAGGGCCGGGACGGGCGGATAGTGGCAATTGAGTCAAAGATGTCCGGTGCCGCTGACGCTCATGACGTTCGGCATTTGAATTGGCTTCACAGCAAGATTGGCGACCGTTTAGTTGACCGTCTCATCGTCAACACCGGTACCACCGCTTATCGCCGTCCTGATGGCGTTGGCGTTGTCCCCTTGGCACTACTCGGGCCGTAGGTGTTGGCGCGACTTTCTCTCAGGTTAGATCACCGTCTAGGAGGGCGGATAGGGCGGCGTCTATTTCCTCGTCGGCCAGGCGCTGAGCCTCCCGGCGGGCCAGGTAGCCCGAGGGGGTGTCCAGGTCGGCGGCGTCCGGCAGCAGGTCTGGGTGATCCCAGACGGCATCGCGCCCCGCCTCGCTTCCGGCCACATAGACGTGGGCGAACAGGGCAGCGGCATCTCGGGAGCGGCGTGGCCGCAAGTCCAGACCCACCAGGGAGGCGAAGGTCTGCTCGGCTGGCCCGCCTGCGGCCCGGCGGCGGCGAAGCATCTCGCGCAGCGGAACGGCATACGGTAGGTGGGGGAGTGCGGCCTGCGCGCTGACCTCGTCCACCCAACCCTCAACCAGCGCGAGGGCGGTCTCTAGGCGCAGCAGGGTGGCCTGCTGCGCCTTGGTGGGCTGGACGGCGAAAAGCCCGCCGCCGGACATGGCGCGCTGCAACTGCGATGGATCGGCCGAATCCACGCCGCGCAGATGAGACCCGAGCGTGTCGAGGTCGATGACGATGCCGCGGGCATACTGCTCGACCAGCGCGAGCAGGTGGGTGCGTAGCCACGGCACATGCGCGAAGAGCCGGGCGTGGGCGGCTTCCCGCACCGCCAGGTAGTGCCGAACCTCCTCCAGCGGGGCGTCCAGCCCGGTGGCGAAGGCAGCTACATTGGTTGGGAGCAGGGCAGCTCCGGCCTCCGGCAACAGCGGCAACCCCACATCGGTGACACCGAACACCTCCCGCGAAAGCGTGCCCGCTGCCTGACCCACCTGCATCCCGAAGGCGGCCGCACCGAGCCGCTGCATCAGTTTTTGGGGGCTGAGGCCAGCTAGGCCAAGTTGCTGAAGGCCAGGCATCCCGGTCGCGTCGGTGATATGCGAGGCGTCGCCGAACTCATCGTCCGCTTCATCGCCCAACACGGTAGCCATCGCTACCGACATCGATGCGGCCACCGGTGCGATCAGGCTGTGCCAGGCGGGCAGGGTCGCCTCGACCCACTCGGCGCGACACCAAGCGTGCCGCGCCCCGCCAGCGGGCGGCAGCGTCGTGGCGGCATCGAGCCACAGATCGGCCACGGCAAGCGCGGCTAACGCCTCCTTGGCCTGCGTACCGGTCAGGGAGGGATCGCCCTCGGTGATGGCCACCTGGCGGGCCATGTCATGGGCCAAGGTGGTGTTCACGGGGCCGCCGTCGGTGTCTGTCAGAATGCGTTTGGCCTGGGCCATCGCATGTTCAAACTGCTCCGGAGTGGGCAAGGCGCCCTCCGCCATTGCCGACATATCCATACCCTGTGCCCGCATGTGCGCTAGCACCTCACCGGCGCGGTCACCGAACATGGGTGTCAACAATTCGCGCAGCCGTTGCTCTCGCTCATCGTCGCCGCCAAACTCGGTTAGGTCATCAAAGGAAGCCATGCTCAGCACTTTAGGGGATGATTAGACAATGTCCACCTCCGCACGCCCCCGGATTCTGGTCGGCTCCATGCTCGCCACGTCCATTCTGGCTACTGTCGCGCTGTTCTTGCCCACGGGTTTCGTGGTGCGCAGCCCCGGCCCGACGCACGATACTCTTGGCATGCAAAATGGCGTGCCGCTAGTGCAGATCATGGATGCGACACAGTATCCGGCATCCGGCCAACTGCTGATGACCACGGTATCGGTGGGCGGCGGCCCGGTCAGCAACGTATTCGCACTCCAATTGCTCAGGTCGTGGTTCTCCCCGGCCCGGTCGGCGGTGCCGGTCGAAACGGTGTGGCGCACCGACATCACGCGCGAAGAACAGCAACAACAGGGCCAGGTGCAGATGATTACCTCCCAGCAGGCGGCCACCGCCGCCGCGCTGCTCGAACTGGGCTTCGAGATTCCGGTAACCCTGATTGTGGCGGGCGCGACGCAAGACTCGGGAGCGGAGGGGATTGTCGAAGAGGGTGACATCATCATGACCCTCGACGGTGCCCCGGTAGATACGCACGGTGAGCTGGTAGAGGCTCTTACCCGAATCACACCGGGCGATGTGGCGCTGCTCGGGGTGGACCGCGACGGGGAACGGCTGGAGCTGGAAATCACCACGGGCGCCGCCGAGATGCCCGATGGACGCACCCGCGCCGCCCTCGGCATCTGGGTGAGTACGATTTTCGCGGACTTCCCCGTGGACGTGCAGATTCGCATCGAAGACATTGGCGGCCCAAGCGCCGGGGTGATGTTCGCGCTGGCGATCATCGACCTGCTGACCCCGGCGGACGAGCTTGGTGGGGCCATCGTGGCTGGAACCGGTACCATAAGCGCGGACGGCGAGGTCGGCCCCGTCGGCGGGGTAGAGCAGAAGATTCACGGAGCGTGGCGTGACGGTGCTAAATGGTTCCTGGTGCCGATCGTAAACTGCGAGGCTGCGACGGATGCGCCCAGCGGAATCCGCGTTGTCAGCGTAAGTACGCTCTCAGAAGCGTTGTCCGCGATCAGAGCCATCGGCGAGGGCCGCGGCGACGAGCTGCCCGGGTGCTAATCCCCGTAGCCTGGCGAAATACGCGCGGGGTGGACGAGTTGGCCGTGATGCAGTAGGGTAGTTCCTCGCGACGCGGGGTGGAGCAGCTCGGTAGCTCGCCGGGCTCATAACCCGGAGGCCGCAGGTTCAAATCCTGCCCCCGCTACCAAAGTTAAGGGCCTGACCGGCAGAAATGCCGGTCAGGCCCTTCGTCATACTTGACACTACGGGTGAATGTTGGGCGACGGGGTTGGTTACGGGTCGATAACGCCAACGGGTGAACTAAACCGATTGTCGAACCGATACGACCGGTTATCGATTGCGGGGAACAGGCAGGCGTGGTGCCTTCTACCCTCGGGGCGTGGCTAGGTGAGGTAGCCGAGCCGGACCCAATCGAAACTGAAAGGTCGATGATGACGACTACGATCAGGCGCAGCGGCAACGCTCGCATCAAGGGCGCAGCGGCAATCGCCGCCATCGCCATGCTGGGCGGCCTGCTGGCCGGTTGCTCCAGCGATGACAATGGTGACGCCGAGGCGACGCCTACCCCCGAGGCAACCGCCACCGAGGAAACCCCGCCCACCGGAGAGCTGGCCACGTTCACCCGCACCGACATCTCGGACTCTGGTGCCAACTTCGTCCTCATCGAGAACCCGTGTGGCGGCCCGCGGCTGACCTTCGCAGCCGACTCCGGCATTGAGGTGCTAACCGAGGTGGATGGCGATTGCGAGTTCGCCTTCCTCGACTTCAACGACAGCGGTTCCCTCGACCCGGCGGAAGACTGGCGTCTTCCCGCTCGGGAGCGCGCCGAGGCCCTGGCCCCGCAGCTGACCATCGAGCAGATCGCGGGTCTGATGCTCTTTAGCCCTCACGCCCAGCATGGCGACGGCTTCACCGAGGAGCAGCAGGAGTGGATCAGCGAGAACTTCATGCGCAACGTCCTCAACTCTGGCCCCTCGGACACCAACTCCATCGTGCCGTGGGTTAACGCCATGCAGGCATACGCCCAGGGCGCGCGCAACGCCGACGAGCCGTGGATCCCGGTGAACTTCGCCTCCGATCCCCGCTCGGCTGCCGGTGCCACGCTGTACAACGCTCCCGGCGCCATCTCCCGCTGGCCATCTAGCACCGGCCTGGCCGCCACCTTCAACATCGACTGGATGACCGCCTTCGCCGAGGCCGCCTCGGCCGAGTACCGCGCGCTGGGCATCACCACCGCGCTCTCCCCGCAGATCGACCTCGCCACCGACCCCCGCTGGGCCCGCGTGGACGACACTATGGGTGAGGATGCCACCTGGGCCGGTGAGCTGACCGCCGCCTACGTGCGTGGCTTCCAGTACGAACCCGGCACCACCGAGTGGGGTCCCAACTCGGTGGCCACCATGATTAAGCATCTCGGTGGCGATGGCGCGAATGAGGGCGGCCGCATCGCCCACCAGCCCACCGGCGCCTATGCCGTGCATCCAGGTGGCGGCTTTGAGACCCGCATGTCCGTGTTCTACGCGGGCCTGGAGTCCGCTGGCATGATGTCCGGCTTCCCGATCATGCTTGATGGTGAGGGTCACCCGCTGTTCGGCTACGAGCTATCCGGCTCCTTCGACCCGGGCCTGATGAACATGCTCCGCAACGAGTGGAACTGGGAAGGCGTGCTTGTCACCGACTGGTGGGTCACCCGCGACCACGACACCTGGATGTTCACCGGTCACGGCACCCAGGACATGACCATCCCCGAGCGCGTGCTGTTGCAGCTGTTTAACGGCACCGACCAGTTTGGTGGCGACAGCGACATGGGTCCGATCAATGAGGCATTCGATCTATGGCAGGCCGCCTACGAGGCCGGAGAGTTTCCGATCGACGCTGAGACCCGTTGGCAGGAGACCGGCGTGCGCGTGCTTGACATGTACTTCAAGCTCGGTCTCTTCGAGAACCCATTCTTGGTACTCGAGGAATCCCTCGCCATTGTCGGCTCCGACGACAAGCAGGCCATGGGCAACCAGGCGCAGCTCGAATCCGTCATCATGCTCCGCAACGTTGACGGCACCATCTCACCCTCGACACTCGCCGACTTCGCCGACCTGACCGTCTACGTGCCGTGGACCAAGACCGTCAGCCACCCCGGCCCCTGGGGTGCCGGCGGCGATGTCTCCAACCAGATGACCCTGGAAATGGAGATTCTGGAGCAGTTCTTCGCCAACGTCATCACCGACGAGCTGGTGTGGGAGACCACCATCGTCGAAGCCGAGGATGAGGATGGTGAGGACGAGGAGATCGAGACGCTCGTTGACATCATCGCCCCCGATCTGTCCGAGGTAGACATCGTGTTGGTCGGCATGCGCAGCCCCTTCAACGGTGGCCAGTTCGGTTTCGCCGGCTTCGATCCGATCAACGAGGTTTACATCCCGATTTCGTTGCAGTGGGGTCCCTACGTGGCCGACGGGCCATACGTGCGTCGCACATCGATCTCCGGCCACCTACAGGCGGACGGTACCCGCGAAAACCGCTCCTACTTCGGTAACGCGGCGCGCATCTCGAACCGGGCGGACATTGAGGCATTCGACCGCGCGGTGGCCGCGGTGGCCGCAACCGGTCGCGACATCCCGGTGATTACCATCCTGCAGGCCCAGCAGCCCGTTGTGCCCACGGAGATCTACGAGGACTCGGACGCCATCGTCGTCGGCTTCGGCATCAGCCAGCAGGCCCTCCTCGAGATTGCTCTCGGCCTCCACGAGCCTATGGGTCGCCTGCCGATCACGTTCCCGGCTGACATGGACGCCGTTGAGCGCCAGTATGAGGACGTGGCCGATACCGATCCGTTCATCGATAGCCACGGAAACGCGTGGGGTTTCGGCTTCGGCCTGAACTTCTCCGGCCCAATCGGCTGAGCTATTAGCACTGGCCCCGCATCTCTCATGAGGTGCGGGGCCAGTAGCATTTAGGCATTCTCCTCGTCGGTTCGTTGACACTTTGATCTGCGCTGGCCGTGGCTAGCTGAGTCGGGCGGCCAGTTGGCGCAGGCGTTCTTCGGTGGGGGAGCCAGGCTCGGGGGTGGCCGTATGGAGGGTTAAGCCCGGTTCGGCTGCGACGGGAAAGTTTTCCAGCCCAACATTGAGTTCGCCTACTTCTACCAACCACCACCGCAGACGCCCAACTCTATGGCTGCACACGTCGTGACGAATCCATCGTTCGCGAAACTCTTCGGAGGCAGCGCTCAGCTCGGCTACCAGGTCAGCCAGCTTCCGGTCGTGGGGGTACTTGGCTAGCGAGCCACGCAAAAAGGCGGCATTCACATCCGCAACTTTGCTCCAATCCAGGTAATGCTTCTTGGCATTTGGGTCCGTTAGCACATATCGAGCGATGTTTCTCTTATTCATCGTATTATCGAGAAAATTGCGATGAATCACATTAGCTAAGGCGTTTCCGCCGTGCCAGGTGAGTTGGTCGTCTAAAAACCAGGCCGGTATTTCGGTAATGCATTCAAGCAGGCGTTGTAGACTTGGACGCAGGCTGCCTATTGCGGTGGGAGTTATCGCCTCGGCCTGTGGCGCGGCTAACGCCCGCAAGTGATGGGCTTCATCACCCGCTAGTTGTAGGGCGGTGATTAATGATTCAAGCACTTGACGTGAGACTCCATCCAAATTACCGCGTTCCATTTTGGCGTAATAGTGAACGCTGATGCCCGCCAACAGGGCAACCTCTTCGCGCCGCAACCCTGCGGTTCGACGTCGCCCGGAAGCCCGGGTCAATCCCGCCTGCTTGGGTGTCAGGCGCTCGCGGCGGGTTCGCAGAAACTCGCTAATGTGTTGCTGTCGATCCATGAGCATATGGTATCTCGCCGCCGCTGGCCGAAGGCGATGCAGGCCGCAGCGATGCATCGGCAATAGATGTACTCGTAGTGCATCTATCGTTGATAGTATAATCGTATTGCATCTAAAAAAAGTCTATTTTAGATTACCCGAAGATAACGCCGTCGATTGAACTAAACCGATCATCGAGCGAAATCGACCAAACATCAAAGCGCTGTTCCCCTCGGGCGCGATCAAGGTGATGCTTGAGCATGGCTCAGGGACACCGCTGTGGCCACACATCACTACTTAAGGAGCAAGTACCGGCAATGAAGCCTTCCAAACTGAGCAAGCAAGGCCCGAAAGCAACGGCCTCGATCGTTGCTGCCGCCTTCCTTCTGTCCACTCTGGTCGCCTGTACTAGTGAAGCTGAGGTCAGCCCAGAGCCGGAAGCCACAACTGTGGCCGCCTCGACTCCCGATACCGATTCTGGATCAGGTCTCACCTCCTACGAGATCTTCGAAGCCACGGATGGCCGCACCAGCTTCATGGTCATAGAGAACCCAGGCGACGGCCCGCGCCTGACCTTTGGCGCCGACACCGGAGTTAGCTACGTCACCGTTGAGGAGGACGGCTACCTGCTGGCCTTCCGGGACATCAACGGCAACGGCGTCCTCGACATCTTTGAAGACTGGCGGGAAAGTCCACAGACCCGCGCCGCCGCTCTGGCGCAGGAACTCTCCATAGAGCAGATCGTGGGCCTGATGCTCTTCAGTCCCCACCAGCGGGACCCTGAAGAGGGTTTAACCGAGGTTCAAGAGACCTTCCTTACCGAAGCCCACCTGCGCAACGTACTCAATGCCGGCCCTGCCAACGTTGAGGCCGTGGTTCGCTGGGTAAACGAGATGCAGGCGTTCGTCGAGGCCGCTGCCTCGGATGAGACCCCGCTGATTCCGGTGAACTTCGCCACCGACCCGCGTTCAACCGCCGGGGCTGCAACCTACAACGCCGCTGGTGGCAACTCCCGCTGGCCCTCGAATCTGGGCCTGGCCGCCACGTTTGACATTCAGTGGATGGAAACGTTTGCCCGCACGGTTACCACCGAATACCGGGCTATGGGTATGACCACCGCGCTGTCTCCGATGATTGAACTGGCCACCGAGCCGCGCTGGCTGCGCGTTGAAGGCACCCTGGGCGAAGACCTTGAATGGGCCGCCCAGCTGGCTGCCGCCTACATCGCCGGGTACCAAGGCTCCTACGGCACCACCGCCTGGGGCACCGAATCCGTCAACGCGATGATTAAGCACTTTGCTGGCGACGGCGCTAACGAAGGTGGCCGTGGCGCACATACCGTCTCCGGCATGTACGAGGTGTTCCCCGGCGGCGGTTTCTACAACCGCCTGGAGGTTTTCACTCGCAACCTCAATGCCGCCGCCGTGATGACCGGCTATGCCGTGGCCATCGGCGCCGACGGCAACCCGCTGTTCGATCCACCCCGCGGTGTAGCCTTCGACCCCGGGCGCATGGGCATCCTGCGTAATGACTACGGCTTCGATGGTGTTGTCGTCACCGACTGGGGCGTCACCCGTCCCCAAGACCACGAACGTCCTGGCCGAGCCTGGTACATGGAGGGCATGAGCGAGGGTGAAGTGATGTTCGAGGGCATTCTCGTTGGCCTCGACATGTTCGGCGGCAACTCTGACGCCGTGCCCGTCATGGAAGCCTTCGACATCTGGCAGGCGAAGTATGAGGCGGGGGAACTGCCCATCGACGCCGACACTCGCTGGCGGGAAACCGGGCGCCGCGTACTGACCTTGAAGTTCCAGGTTGGCCTGTACGAGTCGCCATATTTGATTCTTGAGGAATCCCTGTCGATCGTTGGTTCTCCGGACAAGATGGACATGGGCTTCGAGGCTCAGCTCAACGCCGTGGTCATGGCCCGCAACGTTGATGGCACCATCTCGCAATCTTCCCGCGAGGACTGGGCCAACCTGACCGCTTACGTGCCGCACACGTACATGCTGGGTCAGCCCAATGCCGAAACCCGCGACATCCCGATTGCCGCAGGCCCCTCGCTGACCGTGGACATTCTCGAACACTACTTCGGCAACGTAGTGACCGACGAGGTTGAGCTGGACGATGAGGGCCGCGTACTCTCCGCCACTGCCCCCGACCTGAGCGACGTGGATATTGTGCTGGTGGGAATGCACTCGCCGCGCAACGGCAACC
>WQZL01000052.1 GCA_009780755.1 Promicromonosporaceae bacterium
CCAAGATCCTCGTGGACTACTACGGGGCGCCGACGCCGCTACAACAGCTGGCCTCCTTCAACATCCCCGAGGCGCGCACGGTGTTGCTTACCCCGTTCGATCGGGGTGCCATGACTGCCATCGAGCGGGCCATTCGCGACTCCGATCTGGGAGTGAACCCCTCGAATGACGGCAACCAGATTCGCCTCAACTTGCCGTTGCTCACCGAGGAGCGCCGCCGCGACTACGTCAAGCTGGCCAAGACCAAGGCCGAGGATGCCCGCATCGCGCTGCGCAACGTCCGCCGCAAGTCCAAGGACGCCCTAGAAAAGTTGGAAAAGAACGGCGAGGCTGGTGAAGATGAGGTTCGGCGGGGGATCGCCGACCTGGAGGCGCTGACCAAGAAGCACGTTGACCAGGTTGACGGCCTGTTGGCCGGCAAGGAAGCAGAGTTGCTCGAGGTCTGATGAGCGACGCTTCCCCTGACCAACCTGCGGCCTCCCAGTCAACTGGCCGCGCGGGCCGCAACCTGCCAGCCGCGATTGCCGTTGCGGTTGTGCTGCTGGTGGTGGTGGCGGCCTCGCTGGCCTTTCGGCCCGAGCCGTTCGTTGCGGTGGTGGCGGCGGTGGTCTGCCTCGGGTTGTGGGAACTGCGGACGGCATTCGCGCGGCGAGAACTAAACCTGCCTACTGCGCCGTTGCTGGTTGGCGCGGTTGGCATCCTTATCGCCGCTCACCTGGGCGGGGGATGGGCGTTGCTCAGCGCCTACGTTCTGACCATCTTGGCCGTGATCGCCTGGCAGTTGATCGATGGTTCGAGTGAAGATATCTTGCGGAGCGCGGCTGCCGGAACGTTTGCGGTCACCTACCTGCCCCTGCTCGCCGCCTTTGTAGTGCTGATGCTGGAGCAGCCGGAGGGCAATTGGCGCATCGCCATGTTCATTCTGTTTGCCGTGGCCAATGACACCGGCGGCTACATAGCCGGGGTGTTGTTTGGTAAGCATCCTCTTGCCCCAAACATCAGCCCCAAGAAGAGCTGGGAGGGCATGGTCGGCTCGGTGCTGGCGACCGTGGCCGTTGGCGTGATCGGCTCCGTGCTGGTGCTCCGGCTGCCGCTCCTGCCCGCAGACGGCAGCGCCGTTTGGCGCTCCGGCCTCGTATTCGGTCTTGGCCTTGGGGTACTCACCGCCTTCACGGCCACCGTTGGCGACCTGGCCGAATCGCTGCTCAAACGCGATCTAGGTGTCAAGGACATGGGATCGCTCCTGCCCGGTCACGGCGGCGTACTCGACCGCGTTGACTCCATCGTCTTCTCGGCGCCTTTCGTCTACCTAGCATTTTCGGTGGTGACCTGATGCCCAAGCCGCCGCCGGTTGAGGAGGTCGCTCCTGCGCCGCGTCCTACAAAGACAGTGCTTTCTGTTCGTCCTTCGGATGAGACGGCGCCAATCCCCCTACAAATGGCTCCGCGTCGTCGAGGCAAGGCGCCCACTCACTTTGCCGACCTAACCCCCGAAGAACGCGCCGCCGCGGTGACCGAGCTAGGCCACAAGCCGTTTCGCGCCAAGCAACTCGCCACGCATTATTTCGCTCACTACGCGACTGACCCTGCCCACTGGACGGACATCCCGGCCGCTGCCCGCCAAGGGCTGGCCGACGCGCTGTTCCCGCCGTTGTTGCACGCCACCCGCACGCTGACCGCCGACCAGGGCACCACCGTCAAGACGCTGTGGCGCCTACACGATAACGTCCGCGTCGAGTCGGTGCTGATGCGCTATCCCTCGCGTTCCACGCTGTGCATCTCCTCGCAAGCCGGTTGCGGCATGGCCTGCCCATTTTGCGCCACCGGCCAGCTGGGCCTCACCCGCAACCTCTCAGCCGCCGAGATTTTAGAACAGGTACGCCTGGCCTGTGCATCCTTGGCCACCGGTGAGATTCCGGGCGGACCGACGCGGCTGAACAACGTCGTGTTCATGGGCATGGGCGAACCAATGGCCAATTATCAAGTAGTGATGAAGGTGGTGCGCACCCTGGCCGCCGAGGTGCCGCAGGGTTTCGGCCTAAGCGCCCGCAACATCACCGTCTCCACGGTTGGCTTGGCTCCGGCCATGCGGAAGCTGGCCACCGAGGGACTGCCGGTCACGCTCGCGCTTAGCCTGCACGCCCCCGATGACGATCTCCGCAGTGAGTTGGTGCCGATCAACACGCGCTTCTCGGTAGACGAGGTGCTGGACGCCGCGCGCGCCTACTTCGATGCCTCCGGTCGCCGCGTCTCCATCGAGTATGCGCTGATAAAGGACATGAACGATCATGGCTGGCGCGCCGACTTGCTGGCCAAAAAACTCAATGCACGCGGCCGGGGATGGGTTCATGTGAACCCGATTCCGCTCAATCCGACACCAGGTTCCATCTGGACGGCGTCGGAATCCCACGCTGAACGCGAATTCGTGGCTAGGCTTCGTGCTAATGGAATTGCGACGACGGTTCGCGACACTCGCGGATCGGACATCGACGGCGCCTGCGGGCAGCTGGCAGCTGAAGGGGACCTAGCCCCCAAGGAGGAAGACGAGTGAGCAAGTCACTGTTTAAGACAGTCTCGATCATGCGTACCGGTTACGACCGCGACGAGGTTGACGAGTTCTTCGACCATGCCAAGGCGGCCTACGAGGGACTCATCCCCGAGACGGTAACCGCGGCCGACATCCAGCAGGCCACCTTCGCCCTGGTGCGTCGCGGCTACGACAGCTACGAGGTGGATGCGGCTCTCGACCGGCTGGAGGCTGCGTTCGTCTCTAAGGCGCGCACCGATTTTGTGGCCGCGCACGGGCAGGCGGCGTGGATGGCCGGGCTGGCCGAGCGCGCCCGCACCCTGTACGGTCGCCTCTCGCGCCCGTCCGGGGAGAAGTTTGACTCGCCCGAGGGTCGCAAACAGGGCTACAGCAAGGCAGCCGTGGACACGCTGTGCAATCGCCTGGTCGGATTCTTTGATCGCCAAGAACCCATCGGCTCGGCCGACGTGCGCGGCACCATATTCCCGCCCGCTCGTGGCCGGGACGCCTACGCCGAAGGCCCAGTGGACGCCTTCTTCGCCCGCGCCATCGAAGTCCTTCTCGGCGTCGAGTAGCCGCCTACGCATGTCATCCTGCTAACCACCCCTGGTTCCTGCGGCTGCGCGCAGAATGACGAGAAGGGGCTAGTGCTTCAGCAGGCTTTGGAGGTAGGTGCCGTAGCCGGATTTAGCCAGCGCTTCGGCGCGTTCGGCCAGTTCATCGTCGCCCAGGAAGCCGCGACGCCAAGCCACCTCTTCGGGAGAGCCGATCTTTAGACCCTGGCGGTTTTCGATGGCCCGCACGTAGTCGGCGGCATCCAGGAGCGAATCGAACGTACCCGTATCCAGCCAGGCCGTTCCGCGCGGCAGCACCTCCACCTGCAACTTGCCCGCCTCCAGGTAGGTGCGGTTCACGTCCGTGATCTCGTACTCCCCACGCGCCGAGGGTGCCAGGTTTTTGGCGATCTCCACCACGTCGTTGTCGTAGAAGTACAGGCCCGGCACCGCGTAGTTTGACTTCGGTTGCGCAGGCTTTTCCTCTAGGGAGATCGCTCGGAAGTTCTTGTCGAACTCCACCACGCCATACTCGCTCGGATTTGCGACGTGGTACGCGAACACCGCCGCCCCGTCAATGTCATGGAAGCGCATCATCGTCGAACCGAGGCCCGGCCCATAGAAGATGTTGTCACCAAGTACCAGGGCCGCCGAGTCGGTGCCGATGAAGTCCGCGCCGAGTACGAAGGCTTGGGCCAGGCCGTTTGGCACCGCCTGCACCGTGTACGAGATGGACACGCCGAACTGCGAGCCGTCGCCCAGCAGCCGCTCAAACTGCGGCGCATCATGGGGGGTGGTGATGATTAGGATGTCCTTTATCCCCGCCAGGATCAGCGTCGAGAGCGGGTAGTAGATCATCGGCTTGTCATACACCGGCACTAGCTGCTTGCTGACGCCCATCGTGATCGGGTGGAGCCGGGTGCCGGAGCCGCCGGCCAGAATGATTCCGCGCATGGGGGATAGTCTGCCCGATGCGGCCAGGCCACCGCACCTATCCGGCGCGTCTTGTCCTGATGACGGCGATGGTCACCGCGACTTGTTCCCGGATGGCCAGCCCGGCGCCCAGCGCCCAGCGGAGCGGAGCCTGCCACCGGCGATTCAGCCGGTCGAACAGGTAGCGGCGGGCCGAGACATGATGGGCGCGGATCATCCGCGCGGGCGCAGCCTTCCAGGAGGCTCCCTGCGTGTGGGTCACCTGCGCCTGCGGCACATACAGGTTGCGCCAGCCCAGGCGACCGAGCCGGTCGCCCAGGTCAACATCCTCGAAAAACATGAAATAGCGTTCATCGAAGCCTTGCGCCTCGGCAAAGGCGGCTGGACGGAGCAGCAGGCAGGCTCCAGAGAGCCACCCCACCCCTGCGACGTCGGTAGCCGTCAGCGCCGTCTTGTCTTGCCGATAGCGGCGCGACCAGGGGTTGCTCGGCCACATGTGATGCAGCACGGCGTGCCCGATGCCGGTAGATAGTGAGGGCAGGGCGCGGGCCGAGGGATAGATGGAGCCGTCGGGGTTGAGAACGCGTGGGCCGATTGCCCCGGCCTGCGGGTCAGCCTTGGCGGCCTCGATCAGCAGGTCGAGCGAGCCGGGCGACCATTCAATATCGGGATTGGCCACCACCAGCCACTTCACGGACTCCGCCGCATTGGCCGCCCCAAGGTTCGCCGCCCGGCCATACCCGACGTTGCCCTGGGGGTGCCGCAACATCCGCGCGCCGCCCGCCGCAATCTCGTCGGCCACGGGGGAGGGCAGGCCGTTGTTCACCAGCACTAACTCGTAAGGTTGCGTGGTCGCGGCGGCGAGCGTAGCGGCAAACGTGCGCAACTCACCGCCAGGGTTGTACACGACGCACACAACACGAATCACAGGTGAACTAGCCATCACTTCCGAGCCTACCGCTCTACCCCCCACCGTCTCGCACGGCTGTCGCCCCACACGTCACTTTGCGACTCCGCTCGCTTCGCTCCCTTCGCGCAGACTGACGTGGCTGACCTCTGGCACGCTGGTCAGAAAAGTCGTGGCGTGGTGGGGTTTTGGTCGGTAGACTGGGTTGGCTGGCTGTGGCCAGGTGAGTTGATAACTCAATAGGGGCTGATCGGTTTCGACGGTGGTCATCGCTTCAGGAGAAGCGGGCCAAGGATGCAGACTTATCTTGTAAACGACGTCTGTAAACCAATAGTTGCCAACACTAACGTGCGCAACGACTTCGCCCTCGCCGCCTGAGCGAGCCGCAAGTCCGTGGGTCCAGACTCGCTCTTGATCTGTTAACCCGCGTCATCTAAGAGAGCCACTGCTGTAGCGTCGTGTCGCCCGACGCTACGGGACTTCTAGGCGACTGAGCCTGTCCGAGAAGGTGTCTGCGCCAGCTCGGGGGCTGAGAAAATCCACAGCAGACTACGCCCGTAGAAGACCTGGAAAAATGCCGCCGGACCGGGGTTCGATTCCCCGCAGCTCCACCCATCAGCGCTGGCCCGACCTCCCCTCAGAGGTTGGGCCGTCGTTGTGCCTGCCGCTTGATACTATCTGGGCATGCCTACGACACCCGAGGTTCCGCAGTATCAATACCTGCTTTGGCCTACCCTCAAGGCGATACGTGGACTTGGAGGTTCTGGGTCCATCGAGGAAATCGTGGATTGGGTTATCGAACACGGCACCTTCACCGATGAACAACAATCGGTTCTGCATAAGGATGGACCCGGAACCGAGCTTGAGTACCGGCTCGCCTGGGCGCGAACCTACTTGAAGGGAATGGGGCTGGTCGTTAATAGCCAACGTGGTGTGTGGAGTCTCACTGAAGTGGGCGATGTTGTAAGCGAAGCAGAGATTGAACCGCTCCGGACAGAGTATGTGGCTCGGGTGCGTGAGCAACGTAAAGCCAGAGATGAGGCTGCAGCAGGGGTTGATGATGATACTGCCGAGCAAGTAACGTGGCAGGAAACACTGCTTGATTCGTTGATGGCAATGAAGCCTGGCGCGTTTGAGAGGCTGGCACAGCGGCTTCTGAGGGAAGCAGGCTTCGTCAGCGTAACTGTCAGTGGAGGCTCAAATGACGGTGGGATAGATGGGCTGGGTGTTTACCGCATGTCACTGGTCTCGTTCCCGGTTTTCTTTCAATGCAAGCGATACGCGGGCAGTGTTAGCGCGGGAGACGTGCGAGATTTCCGGGGGGCGATGACCGGGCGGGGCGATAAGGGATTGCTCATCACTACAGGCACATTTACAGCCAGTGCGAAGGCAGAAGCCACTCGCGATGGTGCGCCACCCCTAGACCTCATCGACGGTCACCGGCTCTGTGACCTGCTCAAAGAGTATGAACTAGGTGTGGTCGGCACGAAGCGAATCGTCGAAGACGTCACTGTTAACAAGGAGTTCTTCGCTGAACTCTGAGAGCAGCGGACTCATTGGCCCGCCTTGCGTTGAGGGTATGGCTCGCATCTGACTTGCGTTATTGAGGTCGGTAGTTTGCGTTGAAGTCGGTTGTTCGAGTTGCCGATTGCAACGCAAATGACCGACCTCAGCGCAGCCTGCTAGTCCGCGGAGGGTGAGACGGACCAGTAGTCGGTGGCGAGGTGGAGGGCCTGGTCGCGGGAGAGGGCGGTGATTTCTGCAGGGGTGAGTCGCAGTTTTGTTACTAGCACGCGCAGCACGCTTGCTGGGATGGCTGTGCCGCTCGGTGGCGCAGGGGTGCCGCGGGTGGGCGGCTGTTGGTCATCGACGCACAGCCAGAACTCGGTTGAGGTGACCTCAAGCTGGGTGCGCAGGATGTGCTGCGCGAGTGAGGCATCGTAGGGCGTCTTGTCGATGGGGCGGGAGATGCGCGTGCGCAACATGCGTCCATCTGGATGCGGGAATTTGCGGGTTACATGATGGCCAATCGGGCGCCCGCGAGCATCCTTGACCATGAACCAACCCTCAACATCGCAGAACGTGGTGTGGTCGATCCGGCGGAGGGGTTTACGTTCGCTCATCGAGTCAGCCAATCGCGGAGCTGATCGTCGGTGGAGAGCGACACGATCTGCACGAACCCCCAGTTATCGCCGTGGTTTGGGTAGAGGCGCAGGTCATCGTTCCAGTCAAAGGCGTACTCGCGAACCGCCGAGATCAGGTCGGCAACCACGGAATCGAAGTCGGTGCCGGTAGCCAGGATGGAGGGGATGTTCGGAATGGTGGCCCACCATTCCTGCTCGCCGCAGGTGATCTGTGGATCGGGGTTCACGAGGTGCATTAGCGACTCGCGCAGCCGGTTTGCATCCACGAGCGCGGTGAGGTGCCCGCTCCGCAGCACGGGCACCGATACTCCTTGCTCGGCCAGATCCAGCGCGGACTTAAAGTTGGCGCGGGTCTCGGTGGCCGACTGAACTGGGGCCATCGCCTTCTCCAATCGCTGTACGCTTCGTACATACTGTACTTGTTTTGAACCGGCTTGACTAGCGCCCTAGCAGGCGTGCAAACGAGCTGCGCATCTACTCGCTGCGCCGGGTGATTGTCGGGGGTGCGTTGTAGCCTGAAAACCCAAGCCGGGACGGAGGAGAGCCAGATGTCTGAGAAGCCGCAGAGCGAAGTGATCTTGTATCAACGTTCCGATGGTGCGCCTGCGCTGGAGGTGTGCCTCGAAGACGAGACTGTCTGGCTAACGCAGGCACAGATGGTTGAACTGTTCCAGCGGGACAAATCCACCATATCGCGGCACATCGCCAACATTTTTAGCGAGGGTGAGTTGGACTGTGAGGGAACTGTTGCAGAATTTGCAACAGTTCAAGTTGAGGGTGGACGGACGGTTGGGCGCGTTGTGACGCGGTACAACCTGGACGTGGTCATCTCCGTCGGGTATCGGGTCAAGTCCTTGCAGGGTACTCGGTTCCGCATGTGGGCAACCCAGCGGTTGCGGGAATACTTGGTGAAGGGTTTCACCATGGACGACGAACGGCTCAAAAACCTGGGCGGTGGGCTGTACTGGAAGGAACTCCTGGATCGCATCCGGGACATTCGTTCTAGCGAGAAGGTGCTTTATCGCCAGGTTCTCGACCTGTACGCGACCAGCGTTGACTACAACCCGACTGCGGCCGAAACCATCGAGTTCTTCAAGATTGTGCAAAACAAGCTGCACTACGCAGCTCACGGGCGTACCGCTGCCGAAGTCATCGCTGAACGAGCCGATGCTGGTAAGCCATTTATGGGTCTGCTGTCGTTCCGTGGTGAACGTCCAGTCAAATCCGAGGTGACCGTCGCGAAAAACTACCTGGACGAGACTGAACTCAGGCGTCTTAACTCCCTGGTGGCCGCATATTTCGAAGCTGCGGAATTTCGCGCTCTCAGCCGACAAAAAACCTTCATGGTTGACTGGCTTGCCCAGCTTGATCGTCTCGTTGTTGCCATGGAGGCGCCACAACTTCATGACGGCGGGCAGATGAGTCGCAAGATGGCAGACGAAAAGGCTCACCACGAGTACAACAGATACCAGGCGGCGGTTGCCGCTGCACCCTCGGAGGTGGAGCAGGCGTACCTAGAGGCGCTGCGGCAACTTCAGCACAAGGCAGGAAGCATCGGATCGGAGTGATGCGTGTGGATTCTAATGAAAACTAATCGATAAAGGCGTGGGTGGGGTAGCTGGGGCAGCGGTAGATGTTGGCCTCGTAGGGGCGAAGCCAGTCCGACTGGGTGGGGTGGGTAGAGAGTTCTAGCGTGTACTCGTGTGGGCGTGGTGTCTTGGCGCGGCTGCGTGGCTGGGCGGAGAGGTTGCATTCGATGAACCAGACATCGTTGCCAAGCACGCGGTAGTAGCCGAAGTAGTTTTTCGGGCCGCCATTTTGGGGCTTGGTGACCGTGGAGCCGAGGAGGAATTCGTCCTTGAAGTGGACATCACCATAGACGAAGGCTTGTTCGCGGCGGCGTAGCGCGATCAGTTTTCGGTAGAACTCCAGCACCGAAGTTTCGTCACCGAGTTGATCGGCGACGGCAGGGGCTGGCGCGTCATTCTGCGCGGAGGGAGCGCAGCGATCGCAGTCGCAGAACCTAGAGTCGATAGTGGGCGTTAACTCTGGGTCCTGCGACTCGCTTGCGGTTCGCGCAGTCGACTCAATTGCTGGGGTCGGCGCTGGTGTGGGGAGCCAGGGGGTGCCGGTGGTGAAGCCGCCGGTTGGGCTGGTTGTCCACGGGATGGGGGTGCGGGCGTGGTCGCGAGTGCCAGCCAGCACCCGGGCGAACGCCTTATCCGGAGACTTACCCGCCACCACCAGCTCGGCGTAGAGATTCAGGCTCTCCACGTCGCGCAGATCGTCGATGGACGTAAACGGTTGGTTGCCCAGGCCGATCTCCTGGCCCTGGAACACGAACGGCGTGCCCCGGCTCGTTAGTTGAATCACCGCCAGCAGCTTCGCCACCGCCGACCACCAGGCGGGGTCCGGGTTCACCTTTGCCACCATGCGTGGGTTGTCGTGGTTGTCGTAGAACAGCGACATCCAGCACGATGCCGGGTATCGCTCCGTCCATTCGACCAGGTACGACTTCAGGTAATTCAGGTCGTAGGCGTAATCGTCGAAGCGGGTCTTGCCGGGATTCTCCAACTGATCGAAGGAAAAGATCATGTCCAGCTCACCGCGCTCCTCCGCCGTGAGCAGTTTTGCCATCTCCAGGCCGACGCCCGGCGTCTCACCCACGCTGAATGCGCCATGCGGCTCAAATGCTCCGGCGCGCAGCTCGCGCAGATACTCGTGCAGGCGCGGGCCATAGAAGTACTTCTCCACGCCGGTAAAACCCATCAGGTTGCCGATAGTGGTATCACCGTCGGGCAGGCCATCCGTCTTGGAAATGTAGTTGATGACATCCAGGCGGAAGCCGTCTACGCCCTTGGCCAGCCACCAATTCACCAGGTCGGTAACCTCGCGCCGCACTGAAGGGTTCTCCCAGTTCAGATCCATCTGCTTGGCGCTGAACAGGCGCAGCGCCCACAGGTCTTCCCCGTTCGCGCCGATTCCCTCGTACTTGTTCCAGGCCGGGCCGGAGAAGAACGACGTCCAGTTATTCGGTGGTTGCTGGTCTGGCCCGTCGGGACCGATGCCCGGCCGGAAGATGTAGTAGTCGCGGTACTTCGACGATGGATCGGCCAACGCCTCGCGGAACCACGGATGCTCGTCTGAGGTGTGGTTCACCACCAGGTCCATGATGAGCCGCATCCCGCGCTCATGAACCCCGGCGAGTAGCGCATCAAAATCCGCCATCGTGCCGAACTCAGGGCTTATCGCTTGGTAATCGCGGATGTCGTAGCCGTTGTCGTCGTTCGGGGAATCGTATATGGGGGAGAGCCACAGAGCGTCGATGCCCAGGTCGCGCAGGTAGTCCAGCTTCTCGATGATACCGGGCAGGTCACCGATGCCGTCGCCGTTTGAGTCGTTAAACGAGCGCGGGTAAATCTGGTAAAAGACGGCCTCCTTCCACCATGTTTTCGTTATCCCTGGGTCCTGCGACTCGCTGCCGTTCGCGCAGGATGACGTAAGGGAGGGGTGGTCGTCTGTGGGGGAGGTGGGCGCGGAGTTTAGGAGGGTGAGCAGCGAGTCGAAGAAGGTAGGGTCGAGACGCTTGCCTGCGATGCGCTCCAGGTGGGTGAGCTTTAGGTGAGAGACCAGCGGGTTAGTGATCCAGCCCTCACCCTTGCCTAGTTGGAGCAGGATTTTGCCCAGCGCGTCGCGGCCAACGGGGTTGGCCCACAGGTCGGAAATGCGCGAGTTCATGGTGAGAGTCATAAGTGAACTTTCGGAACGGTGAACTTGGCTGGACTCAGTTGAACCAGAGTACCCCGCTGCCCAGCCAGCGCGAGGTGGTGTGATTGGGCATGATCGCTAATCCCGATTAGCAGCATCGCGGTGGGTGGTCCAGGCTTCCTCGGCGTCAAGTTGCGCGGAGGTGATGGCCCGGAACTCGGTGATGGCGCCAGGGGGTGGATCCCAGCCAAACCGGGTATCCAGGGCGGGTTCGTCGCGCCTGTTGCTCCAGCCCCCGTTGCCCCAGGTGGCGTTGGTTTCGCGCACGCCGCCGGGCAGAACCACGTTAATCCGGATGACCGCCTCGTCGGTGAGTGCCGGGCCGAGGGTGTGCCAGTCGGCGGTGAGGTTCAGCGAGCCGGACAACATGGTCTCGTCGCCCTCTTGGGCAAGAGTCAGGCCGGGCAGGTGCTGCCCGAGGCGGCTCAGTGGCAGCCCCTCGGCGCGCACGCTGACTCCACGGGCCGCCCATCCCTCGTATCGGGGGTTGATGTGTACCTGCACCGGCAGGTCGGCAAAATCGGCCTCGATGCTGGCCGACCACGCATCGAGATCGAGGCCCAGCGCGGTCGCCACGTTATCGCTGAGGCTGACGCTTTGCCGGAAGCCAAAAGTGCCATCGGCATGCACCGTCACCCAAATTTCGGCGTCCAGGGCTTGCGGAACATAAACCACGCAGCAGGGTTCGTCACAGCAGTCTTCCTCGTATCCACTGCACCCGGCAACTAGCAGGACGGCCAGGCAGGCCAAGGCGACAAGAAGGCGGCGGTAGATTCTCATGCCTATGCATGGCGCAGCCTCGTCGCCTAGTCACACCATCTCAGTAACGATGCGATAACAGGCTAGGACGTTTGCTGAATCTCTCCGCGGGATAGTAGGTCGGCGTGGATTTGGGCGTACTTGGTTTCGTCGATGCGGTACTTGAAGTGGTAGATCAGGTAACCGACGGCGATGAAAACCAGCGGCAGGCCAAACATCGCCAGCTTGAACACGGTCAGGTCGCCCCCGGTCAGCAGGTCTTCACCATAGGTGGCATCGTTCAACCCGGTAATGATGGCGGTAAAGCCAACAATGCCCGTGCCGATGGCCCCACCCGCCTTGTAAATGAAGGGCTGGAGGGAGAATGTCACCGAATCGTTGCGCTTGCCCAGCTTCCAATGCCCGTAATCTACGGTGTCGGCCAGGCATAACAACATCAGCAATTGGATCGCGGCCTGTCCCACAAAGATCAGCACGCCTGCGATACCGATCACGATCATCGTGTCGGTGGGCGCAAAGAAAAACAACACATACCCGGCCACCACCAGGGCCGTCGCCAGTAGGTAGACGGTGCGACGCGGCAACCGCTTGGCCACGTAAGGAAACACCAGCAGCGAGGCAATCTGCGAGACGCCAAGAACGACGGAGAAAACCATGAACATCGACTCGTTGCCGTACACGTACTGGAAGTAGAACAGACCAAACGAGGTGGTGGTGATGTAGCCGATCATGAATAAACCCATCGCGATCGCGATCCACAACAACTGATCGTTCTTCACGATGGCCGTCACGAACTCGCGGAACGAGGTGGTCTCACGCTCGCTCGTCAGCTTCGGCTCGCGGACGCCCAGCAGGGTCACCGACTGCCCCAGCCACAGCACCACCACGATGATGATCGCGAACAGGAAATAGCCTCTTTGCTCGTCGTCGCCGCCCAAAGCCCCGGTGATGGGAACGATACCGGCCACCACAAAGAATGTGCCGATCAGCGCGAAAATGCGGGCCTTGGCGCCGATATTCTCTCGCTGCTTTTGATCCTGGCTGAGCGCGGGCACATAACTCCAGTAGGCGATGTCGTTCAGCGAGTAGGTGGCGCTCCAGAAGAAGAAGATCACCGCAAACGTGACCACGTAGGCGGCGCCGGTTAGGCCAAGATTAGCGAAAAACAGCAGTGTTATCAGGCCGGAAGTCAGCGCGCCGAACAAAATCCACGGCTTATGCTTGCCCCAGCGCGAACGCGTGTTATCGACGATCATGCCCATCAGCGGGTCGGTCACCGCATCGAAGATGCGCAGCGCCACCCACACGCCTACCACCCAGGCGAGCGTCGCATCGGGCAAGTCCGCGACGTTGGTCAAGTACGCGATCAGGAACATCGAGATCAGCGTGTACAACATGTCGCGCCCGATAGTGCCGATGCCGAAGGTCCAGCGATTTCGGCGATAGGCACTCGCTTCGCTCCCGTCATTCTGCGCGGAGCGAGCGTCAGCGAGCGAAGTCGCAGAACCTATCGTCGAGACTGAATCCTGCGATTTTGCGCCGAATGACGTGTTGTCCATCATGGTGTTTCCTCGATCAAGTAGAGAGCGGAACCAAAGTCGCCAAGCAGGCGGGTCTCCGGGGTGTAGTTGCTGCCCAAGAACTGGCTGTTTAGCATGAGGCCCGACGCGAGCAGCACACCGTCGGCTTCGTAACGTTCAACGGCATCGGTCAGCTTGATGAACTTGCCGGCAAGGCGCAACACCGCGCCATCGGGCTTAAGTTCTATGGGGGTGATGTGCTTTAACAGCTCGCCGAATCGATCCAGGTACAGATGCTGTGGCCGGGTTTCGACACGGTAGCGCCGGTCGTCGTCCAGGCCGAGTACCCGCAGGGAGTCGAAGCCGGGATAGGCACTCGCCAGGGTCTGGAAGAATCCCGCGATGGCCTTCTGTTCGCCGATGGTTGAGCTTGGCGAAACCACCTGCCAGGCGACTTGGTTCGCCCGCCCGGTATCCAACCTGGAGAAACGCCCAAACTGCAACGTATTCCGATGGCGCTTGTACCAGGCGATCTGTTCGGCAATCTCTTTCTTTTCCAGCCGGGTCACATTCTTCAGATCTAGCTCGTAGCCCAGCACCCCGAACGCGGCCACGTTAAACCGGGTGGAGAGCGGGGTATGCCTAAGCGTCTGCTGATGTGGCGCCTGACTGATGTGAGCGCCCATCGTTGACGGCGGATACAGGTAACTCAGACCGCCTTGAATCTTCAACCGCTCGATGGGGTCGGTGTCATCGGACGCCCAGATCTGCGGGGAGTGGCACAGCATCCCCAGATCGAAACGATTACCGCCCGACGAACAGCTCTCCAGCAAAATTTCG